>JAUXRT010000491.1 GCA_030681635.1 Reyranella sp. | reverse complement strand
CGATCCATCGCGGCGAGCTGCAGATGATCCTGTTCAACGCCGCCCGTGAGATGCTGGGCGCGGACCGGATCAAGTTCGGCCGGCGCATCGCGCGCTTCGCGCAACATCACGGCAAGGTCTCCGCGCAGTTCGTTGATCGCGACGGCATGCCTGTCGAGAATGCCGAGGCCGACATCCTGATCGGCGCCGACGGCATCCACTCCGTCGTGCGGGGGCGGTTCTATCCCGACGAGGGCCCGCCCAAGTGGCAGGGCATCCTGATGTGGCGCGGCGTCACCGTGGGCAAGCCCTTCCTCGACGGCGCCACCATGGTCCAGGCCGGCCACCACACCCAGAAATTCGTCTGCTATCCGGTGAGCCGCGTCCACGCCGACCGTGGCGAGGCGCTGATCAACTGGATCTGCGATCTTTACATGGGCGACGGCGCCTTGCCCTCGCGCGAGGACTGGAACAAGCCGGGCTTGCTCGCCGACTTCCTGCCGCGCTTCGCCGACTGGAAGTTCGGCTGGCTCGATGTGCCGGAAGTCATCCGCACCGCGCACACGATCCTCGAGTTTCCCATGGTCGATCGCGATCCGCTGCCGCGCTGGAGCCACGGCAGGGTCACGCTGCTGGGCGATGCCGCCCATCCGATGTACCCGATCGGCTCCAACGGCGCCTCGCAGGCGATCATCGACGGCGAAGCGATCACGCAGGAGCTTCTGGCCGCCACCGATCCGGAAGTCGGGCTGAAACGCTACGAGGAGCGCCGCCTGCCGCCGATGGCGCGCATCGTCGACAGCAACCGGCGCAAGGGCATCGACATCATGCTCGACATCGTCGAGCAGCGTGCGCCGCAGGGCTTCGCCGACCTCGAAAGCGTGCTGCCGGCCGAGGAGCTCGAGAAGATCGTCGGCGACTACAAGAAGCTCGTCGCCCAGGACCGCGAGACGCTGCTGAAGCTGGCGAATGCCCAATAAAAAACCGGTCCTTTCTGGGGACCGGCCGTGGTGGCGGTTTAAACCGGCCATTACATCGCCGGCCACCACCGGGAATGACTATGGCAGCCGGCGATGACAGAATTATGGCGATGACTCTCAGCCGCGCCATCGCCACCGTCGGCGGGTTCACCCTGCTGAGCCGGCTCGTGGGTTTTGCGCGCGACATCGTGCTGTCGGCCGTCCTCGGTTCTGGCGCGGTGGCCGATGCGTTCTTCGTGGCCTTCAAGCTGCCGAATTTCTTTCGCCGGCTGTTCGCCGAGGGCGCCTTCTCGGCAGCCTTCGTGCCGCTGTTCGCCCGCGAGCTGCACGACGGCGGGCGCGCCGAGGCGCTGGCCTTCGCGCGCCAGGCGCAGGCCGCACTCCTGTTGGTGCTGGTGCCGTTCACGGTGCTGCTGATCCTGGCCATGCCCGGCGTGATGGCCGTGCTGGCCCCCGGCCTGCGCGACGACGCGCCGACCTTCGCCATGGCCGTCGAATTCGGCCGCATCGCCTTCCCTTATCTTTTGTTCATTTCGCTGGCCTCGCTCTACGGCGGCGTGCTGAACAGCATCGACCGCTTTGCCCATGTCGCGGCAACGCCCATCCTGCTGAACCTCGCCCTGATCGGCGCCGTGCTCGGCCTCACCCCGCTCCTGCCCAACAGCGGCTATGCCGCCTCGATCGGCGTGGCGATCGCCGGCATCCTGCAATGGCTGTGGCTGCTTCTCGCCTGCGCCCGCGACGGTGTCGGCATGAAACTGGTGCGGCCGCGCTGGACGGCGCGGGTCGCACGCCTGGTCAAGCTCGCCACGCCCGTGGCCATCGGCGGCGGCGTGCAGCAGATCAGCGTCATGCTCGACGTGGTCTGGGCCTCGCTGCTGCCGGTCGGCACGATCTCGGCGCTCTACTATGCCGACCGCATCGCGCAGTTGCCGCTCGGCGTGGTCGGCATCGCCATCGGCACCGCGCTGCTGCCGCTGCTCGCCCGCGAGCTGCGCGCCGGCCAGACCGCGTCGGCGATGGCCAACCAGAATCGCGCCATCGAATACGGGCTGCTGTTCAGCCTGCCGGCCGCGCTCGCGCTGTGGCAACTGGCCGAGCCCATCATCCGCATCCTGTTCGAGCACGGCCGCTTCACCGCCGACGACACGCTGCGAACTTCCAGCGCGCTCGCGGCCTTTGCCGTCGGCCTGCCGGCCTTCGTGGTGGTGAAGGCGCTGACGCCGGGCTTCTTCGCCCGCGAGGATACGAGGACGCCGCTCTACATCGCCATCGCCGCGATCACGACCAACATCGTGCTGAACGTCGCCTTCCTCTACGGAACCAACCTTGCCCAGGTCGGCATCGCGCTGGCCTCGTCGCTCTCGGGCTGGCTGAACGCCGGCCTCCTGGCCGCCGTCCTGCTGCGGCGCGGACAGTGGGCGCCTGACAGCCGCCTTGGCTCGCGGACACTGCGCGTGGCCCTGGCGACCTTGGGCATGGGCGCCGTCCTGTGGGGCGCGCTCCTGGTGCTGGGACCGTCGCTGGCGCGCGGCAATCTTTTGGGCATCGCGGCCCTGCTCGGAGTCTGCGTCCTGGGCGGCGTCGTCTATGGCACGCTGGGCGCGCTGCTGGGCGTCGTCAGGCTGTCGGAGCTGCGCTACGTGCTGCGCCGCCAACCCGGACTCAAATCAGCCGACCCAGGCGAACAACCGTGACGCCGGCCCGGAGCGGCCGGTTGATCGACGGCATCACCAGCACACAGTTGTCGTAGGGCGTCGTCACTGGCTCGCCGTCGTCGTGGCCCAGCACGGTGCCGGCCTGGGCGATCACTTCCTGGCCCTCGAAGCGGCGCGCCGAGACGAAGTTGCCGCGCTTGGTGGCGATGGCATGGGTGACCTGGACGACGCGCTGCCTGGACGGCGTCGGCTGCTTCCAGCCCGCCGGCAGATCGGCTTCCTCCACGACCCCCGTCTCGACGAGGAAGCGCGCCGTCACGTCCTTGGCCACCGTGACC
>JAUXRT010000489.1 GCA_030681635.1 Reyranella sp. | reverse complement strand
ATGGCGCGGCCGCGCGCCACTTCATCGCGCACGAAATCGGCCGGCAGGCCTTCGCGCGATGCGATGTAGGCCATCTCGGGCGTGATCTGGCCCTTGCGCGCGTAGTGCAGCTGGGTGACTGGCTGACCGGCTTTCGCCGCGGCACGGCGCGGCGCGACCCACCCTTCCCGCAGCTTCGGCAAGCCCGCGCGCGGATCGTGGCCCTGCGGTCCGCTGGTGTCGTACAGGCGGATCGACGGCTCGCCGCCGCCAAGCGACACCTCGCGGAACGGCACGCGCAGCGTCGTCTCGCCGGCGGGCGTCTGCACCACCTGCTCGTCGTAGACCTTGGTGGAATTGGGATAGGCCTCTTCGTAGGTCGAGACCGTGGGTACAGGTGTGGACTTCTTCATTTCCGCTCTCCCTCCGCCGGCATTACCCGGTTCCGCCTTCGCCACGCCGTAGCGCATCAGCGCGCAGGCGGGCTATGGCGAGACCCCGCCGAAGCGCTTCGCGCGCAGGCGGGGCAGGTTCCAGGGTGTGTCTCAATCGCGTCCCGCCGTAGCGCGCCCAGAATGAGGCGCGAAGGCGGACGGATACCCCTGGCGGTTCCGTCCAAGTTATCACGCCGGCTAGCTGAGCAATGCGATAGACTGCGCATGCCTTTCGCCTACACCCATGGAACTGACCGGTCGCTCGCTCGGGCACTACCGCGTCGAGGAAGAGATCAGCCGCGGTGGCATGGGCGTGGTCTACCGGGCCACCGACACCCGCCTCAACCGCGATGTCGCGCTCAAGGTCCTTCCGCACGAAGTCACGAGCGACGACGATGGCCGGCGCCGGTTCCTGAGGGAAGCGCAAGCGGCCTCAGCGCTGGAGCATCCGCACATCGCGGTGATCCACGGCGCCGACGAAGTCGACGGGGTCGCCTACATCGCGATGGAGTTAATCCGTGGCGAGAAGCTCAGCGACCTGCTGACCCGAGGCAAGTTGCCCGCGGCGCGGTCGCTGGAACTGGCGGCCGAGATCGCCGCCGGACTGGCGCGGGCCCACGAGAAGGGCATCGTCCATCGCGACCTGAAGCCCGCCAACGTGATGGTCACAGACGAGGGCCACGCGAAGATCATCGACTTTGGCATCGCGAAACTGATCGAAGTGTCGTCAACGGCCGGCGCGCACACCAAGACCAGCCACGACACCGGCGTCGGCGTGGTGCTCGGCACCATGACCTACATGTCCCCGGAGCAGGCGCGCGCCGAGGCGGTGGATCATCGCAGCGACATCTTCTCGTTCGGCATCCTGCTGCACGAGATGCTCGCGGGCCAGCCGCCGTTCCGCGGCAAGACCGGCATCGAGACCGCCAGCGCGATCCTCCACGCGCCCGCGCCGCGGCTGCCATCGCTCGGGCCGGCCGTGATCACCGAGGCCAGCG
>JAUXRT010000481.1 GCA_030681635.1 Reyranella sp. | reverse complement strand
TCGGCTACTGCATCGGCGGCACGCTGTTGGCCGCGACCCTGTCCTACATGGCGGCGCGCGGCGACGACCGGAGCGCCGCTTGCACCTGCTTCACCGCCCAGATCGACGTCACCGAGCCAGGCGAGCTTGGCGTCTTCATCGACGAGGACCAGCTCGCCAGCATCGAGGAGATGATGTCCAAGAAGGGCTATCTCGATGCCAGCGACATGGCGACGACCTTCAACCTCTTGCGCGCCAACGACCTGATCTGGTCGTTCGTCGTGAACAACTACCTGATGGGCAAGGACCCCTTCCCCTTCGACCTGCTGTACTGGAACGCCGACGCCACGCGCATGCCCGCGGCGATGCACAGCTTCTATCTGCGCAACATGTACCAGAAGAACCTGCTGAGCCGGCCGGGCGGAATCGTCATCGACAACGTGCCGATCGATCTCCGCAAGATCACCATCCCGGTCTACATCCAGGCCGGCAAGGAAGACCACATCGCGCCCGCCCGCTCGGTCTACAAGGCGACGCAGATCTACAGCGGGCCGATCCGCTTCATGCTCGCGGGCTCCGGCCACATCGCCGGCGTCGTCAATCCGCCGAGCGCCAAGAAGTACCAGCACTGGCTGAACGAGACGGAAAAGAACCCGCCGACGCTGGCCGAATGGCAGGCCGGCGCCAAGGAGTTCCCCGGCTCGTGGTGGAACGACTGGGACAAATGGCTGTCGGAGAAGTCCGGCCCCAAGGTGCCGGCACGCCAGCCGGGCGACGGCGCCCTGCCCCCGATCGAGGATGCGCCGGGCAGCTACGTGAAAGTGCGCATCATCGAATAGACGCCGCTACTCGGCCGCCTTCGGCAGGTCGCCGCGATAGGCCTGTGCCAGCTTCACGTAGCTGGCGGCGGAGCGCTTGAAGGATTCCAGATCCTTCTCGGTGATGTCGCGCATCTTCACCGCCGGATTGCCGGCCCACAGCTCGCCCTTGCGCACGATCTTGCGCGGCGTCACGACCGCACCGGCCGCGACCATCGCGCCGGTCTCGACCACGGCCTCGTCGAGGACGGTCGAGTGCATGCCGATGAAGGCATCGTCCTGGACCTCGCAGGCGTGCAGCAGCGCCAGGTGGCCGACCGTGACGTTGCGGCCGACCGTGGTACCGACGCCGCGCGCGGCGATGTGGATCACCGTGCCGTCCTGGATGTTGGAGCCGTCGCCGATCTTGATGCCGGGCCCATCGGCACGCAGCACGGCGCCGAACCAGATGCCGCAGTTGGCGCCGATCTCGACGCCGCCGATCAGGGTCGCGTTGGGCGCAATGAAGGCCGAGGCGTGAACCCTGGGCAGGACGCCGTTGAAAGGCAAAATGAGACCGGACATCGGATCGTCTCTCCACATAAACGAAGGGCGCCTTGCGGCGCCCTTCGAGGATAGTCCAATCGCCGATTTAGCGCTTGGAGAACTGGAACCGCGCGCGGGCGCCGGCCCGGCCGTACTTCTTGCGCTCGACCACGCGGGAGTCGCGGGTGAGGAAGCCGTTGGCCTTGATGGTGCCGCGCAGGCCGGGCTCGAACTTGGTCAGCGCCTGCGAGATGCCGTGACGCACCGCGCCGGCCTGGCCCGAGAGGCCGCCGCCCGAGACGGTAGCAACCACGTCGAACTGGCCGCCGCGCTCGGAAACGTCGAACGGCTGCTGGATCATCATGCGCTGGGTCGGACGCGCGAAGTAGATCGTCTGGTCGCGGCCGTTGATGGTGATCTTGCCGGTGCCAGGCTTCACCCAGACGCGGGCGACGGCGTTCTTGCGTCGGCCCGTGGCATAGGCGCGGCCCTGGGCGTCGATTTCCTTGACGCGAACCGGCGCGGGCGCCTGCTCGCCGCCAGCCGGCGCCTTTTTCAGTTCAGCGAACGTCGAAAGTTCAGTAGCCATGTCAGCCGATCCTCGAATTCTTGGGGTTGAGGGCGGCGACGTCGAGCTTCTCAGGCTGCTGCGCCTCCTGCTCGTGCTTCGGCCCTGCGTAGACGCGCAGGTTCTTCATCTGCGCACGGCCGAGCGGGCCACGCGTGATCATGCGCTCCACGGCCTTGATCAGGACGCGCTCCGGGAAGCGGCCTTCGAGGCGCTTGCCCAGGGTCTCGCCCTTGATGCCGCCGGGATGGCCGGTATGCCAGTAGAAGACTTCGCGCTCGGCCTTGCGGCCGGTCAGGCGAACCTTCTCGGCGTTGATGACGACGATGTTGTCGCCGCAATCGATGTGCGGGGTGAAAGTCGGCTTGTGCTTGCCGCGCAGGCGCGAGGCGATGATCGAGGCAAGCCGGCCGAGCACGAGCCCTTCGGCGTCGATCAGCAGCCACTTCTTCTGCACGTCGGCAGTCTTGGTGCTGGGAGTTTGGTTGGTAATGAGGGAGTGCATGGTTCTTTCTTCCAATGAGCGCGCGCTTATGGGCGGCCCGTGGGGTGCTGTCAAGCGGCGCCAAATATCTTTGCTAAATCAATAGCTTAGAATTGAGGTATTATTATACCGCAGTCTATCTCTTTGGCGGGATTGCATAAGTCACTGTCGCATGGGCGACCGGCTCCTTCTTCCCGTCGCTCCAGATGGTGAAGTCGCCGACAGCCATCGTCTTGCCGAGCTTCATAAGCCGTCCCTCCCCGTTCAGGTCGGCCGGCTCG
>JAUXRT010000454.1 GCA_030681635.1 Reyranella sp. | reverse complement strand
TCCCAAGCCCATTCGAGCGGATTTCTGACGTGGTCCTGCATGGCCATGACTGCCTCCTCCTGAACGAAACGTTCGAAGGTCGCGAGCCGGTCGAAAGCGCGACGTCGCCGCGATCTACCACATCGCGGAGTCTACGCCTGTTGCAGGCGGGGCGCTACTGAATGAACTTGAGGTACTGGGCCACGAAATCGCAGCCGACGTCCTTGGAATAGGCGTCGATCAGCCTCTTGGTGATCGGGCCGGGCGTCTTGCCGTCGCCGACCTGGGCGCCGTTGAAATTCTTCACCGGCAGGATGCAGAGGCTGGTCGAGGTCAGGAACATCTCCTCGGCGTTGGCGGCGTCGAACATGTCGATATCACCCTGCGTGCAGGCGACGCCGATGCGCTTGGCCATGTCCATCGTCATCTGCCGGCTGACGCCCGGCAGCACGTAGCGCTCGGACGGCGTGAACAGCGCGCCCTCGCGCACGATGAAGATGTTGCTGCCCATGCCCTCGGCCAGGTTGCCGTTCTCGTCGAGCAGCAGGGCCCAGGCGTCGGGGTTGAGTGCCTTCACCGGCTTCTCGGCCATGATCATGTTGAGGTAGTTGTGCGTCTTGGCGCGCGGCGATAGCATCGACGGCGCGATGCGGCGTGCCGTCGTGGTCATGACCTCGGCGCCGTCGCGATACTGCTTGGCGCGCTTGGCGAACGGCAGCGGCGTCATCTCGATCACCACATTGGGGCCGGTGTGCTCCCAGCCCTCGTCGCCCACGGCATCGACGCCGCGGCTGACGCGCTGGCCCAGCCACCAGTCGCCGACCTCGGCGCGCAGGTGCTCGTTGCGGGCCACGACTTCCTCGCTGTGGGCGACCATTTCCTTGGGCGAGAGGCCGGGATCGATCTCGAGGTAGCGCAGCGAGCGGTAGAAGCGGTCGATGTGCTCCTTCAGGCGGAACGGCTGGCCGTTGAAGGTGCGCGTCATGTCGAAGGCGCCGTCGCCGTACTTCCAGCTCCGATCGCGGAACGGGATCACGACGTCGCCTTCGGGCACGAACTTGCCGTTAAACCAGGCGATGCGTTGATTACTGAGCTGCTGGGCCATGACATATCTCCCGTACAAACAGGCGCCGATTGTAGCCTATCGGGCGGCGGTGGAAATCCCGCCGAGATGACCGACCAGCCGCTGGGCATGGGCGGGCAGGGACCCGAGGTCGCGGACGCAGATCCGCAGGTGGCGACGCGCCCAGGGATCGCTGAGCGAGACGAGACGGATCGCCATCGACCTCCGGCACCGCTCGGCGGCCGCCTTCGAAACCACGGCGACCCCGATGCCGCTTTCGACGATCCGGCAGACGGCGTCGAAGCCGGGCAGCCGAACTCGGAGATTTAACCGGCGGCCGGCGCGGGCGGCGTGGCCATCGACATGGTCCTGGAGTGCGCTGCCGGTGGTGAGGCCTACGAAGTCGCAGGCCACCGCCTCGCGGAACGCGATCTGGCGGCGTTTGGCGAGCGGGTGCCGATGCGGCACGACCAGGACCAGCCGGTCCTCGACATAGGGAAACGTCTGCAGCTCGGCCGCGGCATCGACGGCGTCTGCCACGATCCCGATGTCGGCGCGGCCACCCGCCACTGCGCGCACGATCTCGGTGCTCGGGCGCTCCT
>JAUXRT010000451.1 GCA_030681635.1 Reyranella sp. | reverse complement strand
GGACGACGCGGTCGGCCATCACCGCCAGCAGCAGCGAGAGGGCGAGCCCGATGGCGGCGACCAGGAAACTGAACACCACGGTCAGCCGCGCCGACGCGTAATAGCTGACGTCGCTGAAGAGGCGGATGAAATTATCGAGGTAGACGAACTTGGAATTGCCGCCGAAGGCATCCTCGATCAGCACCGACTGGTAGATTGCCTGGCCCGACGGCCAGAAGAAGAAGACCAGCGTGATGATGATCTGCGGCCCCACCAGCAGGTAGGGCAGCCAACGCTCGTTGAAGGTGACGCGCTTTTCCATGCCGGCAGGACGAAGCCCCCACCCTCGCGGGCGGGGGCTCCTTCATGGCCCTACTTGTTGGCGGCTTCGAAGCGCTTGAGCTGGTCGTTGCCGGCCTTCACGGCATCGTCGAGTGCCGTCTTGGCGTCCTTCTTGCCCGACCACACGTTCTCAAGCTCGCCGTCGACGATGTCGCGGATCTGCACGAAGTTGCCGATGCGCAGGCCCTTGGAGTTCGCCGTCGGCGGATTGAGCGTGAGCTCCTCGACGGCGATCTGGCGGCCCGGGAACTTCTTGTAGAAGCCGTCCTTCTCGGTGACTTCCGCGGCGGCCAGGGTGACCGGCACGTAGCCCGTCTCCTGGTGCCACTTGGCCTGCACCGGCGTGCTGGCGAGGTAGTTCAGGAACTTGGCGACGCCCTTGTACTCGGCCGCCGGCTTGCCCTGCAGCACCCAAAGAGTGGCGCCGCCGATGATCGAGTTCTGCGGCTTGGCGATGACGTCGGGCGAATAGGGCATCATGCCCATGCCGAACTTGCCGGTGCCCAGCGCCTTGTCGATCGCCGAGGCCGTGGCCGACGAGGCGATGTGGAAGGCACAGTCGCCGGCATTGAACAGCGCCGTCGATTTGCCCTCGCGACCGCCGTAGACGAACGTCTTGTCCTTGCTCCAGTCGGCCAGCATCTGGATGAACTTCACGCGGGGCGCGTCGTTGAACTTGAGCTCGATGTCGATGCCGCCGAAGCCGTTGTCCTTGGTAGCGTACGGCAGGTTGTGCCAGGCGCCGTAGTTCTCGATCATCGTCCAGGTCTGCCACTGCGGCGTGAATCCGCACTTGGCGCCGGCGGCAACGGCCTTCTTGGCCATCTCGCCAAGCTCGGGCCAAGTCTTCGGCGCCTTCTCGGGATCGAGGCCAGCCTTGGAGAGCAGCTCCTTGTTCCAGTAGAGCACCGGCGTCGAGGAGTTGAACGGCATCGACAAGAGCTTGCCGTCAGTCGTCGAATAGTAGCCGTAGACCGGGCCGATATAGGCCTTGGGATCGAACGGCTCCTTGGCGTCGGCCATGAGCTGATAGACCGGATAGACCGCGCCCTTGGCGGCCATCATGTTGGCGGTGCCGACCTCGAAGACCTGCACGATGTGCGGCGCCTGCTTGGCGCGGAAGGCGGCGATCGCGGCCGTCAGGGTCTCGGTGTAGGAGCCCTTGTAGACGGGGTTAACCTTGTATTCGCTTTGCGACTTGTTGAAGCCCTCGGCCAGTGCATTGACCGCCTCACCCAGATTGCCGCCCATGGCGTGCCACCACTGGATCTCGGTCTGAGCGACGGCGCCATGCGTACTCGCCAGAACGGCGGCCGCGGCGACGGAGGACAGTAGAATGCGTGTCATGGTCCAAATACCTCCCTGTGAAGTCCCGTCGTTGTATCGACGGGTCCAAAGACTGCGATATGTCTGTTTTATTGCGATCTGATGACAGTCGACCAAGACTGTGTACCAAAGGCAACCCCTAAACGCCCAATTAATTGAGCGCGGCCAGGATGACGTCGGGCGCGTCGGTAATGACGCAGTGCACACCCATGCCGACCAGGGCTTTGGCGACGGCGCCGTCGTCGATCGTGTAGACGCTGAGCGCGTAGCCCGCCTTCCGGATGTCGACGGCCTGGGGTGCCGTAAGCTTGATGCCGTTGGTATTGACGCCTTGGGCGCCCACTTCTTCGGCCCGCCCCCGCCAATTCTCCTCGATCCTGCCCAGCAGGATCGCCCGTGCAAATTCCGGCGCCGCCTCCCGGGCCGCAACCAGCGAAGCGGCCTTGAAGCTCGACAGCAGCGGTGGCGGCAACGACGCTGGCCAGCACCGCCGCAGGGTCTCGACGGTCACGCGCGCGGTCTCCTGCTCCCGGCCGTCGCAGGGCTTGATCTCGACGTTGCAGCCGAGGCCCAGCTCGGCGAAGCAGGCAATCGCCTCCTCGAAGGTCGGCACATCCTTCGGCAGGTCGGCGCGCGGTGTCGCAGCCACCAGCCGGTCGACTCCCGTCGTCCGCTTGAGCGAGTCGTCGTGCATGACGATGGGCACGCCATCGGCCGTCAGCTTGACGTCGATCTCGACCCAAGGGGCGCCGCGGCGCCGGGCTTCCCGGAAGGACGCCAGCGTGTTTTCCGGCGCATAGGCAGCCGCCCCGCGATGGCCGATGACTTTAGGCAGTTGCAGCATGAACGATTCCAACGCTAACTCGGGATGCCGCAATAGACGAATGTCCCACCCCATGTCGACTTTTCCCGACAAGTTCCGCCTCGATGGACGCACCGCCCTGGTCACAGGCTCGGCGCGCGGCCTCGGCTGGGAGATGGCCAAGGCGCTGGCCGAGGCCGGGGCGCGGGTCCTGCTGCATGGCCGCACCCGGGAGCGGATCGCACCCCGGCTGGAGGAGCTGCGCCGGGCAGGCTTCGCCTGCGATGCGCTGGCCTTCGAAATGGGCGACCGGGCCGCGATGGCGGCGGAGGTGGCCACATCGGGGCCGATCGACATCCTGATCCACAATGTCGGCGAACGCGACCGCCGGCCCTTCGCCGAAATCGCGGCCGAGGATTTCGCCCGCCTGATCGACGTCGACCTCAACGCCGCCCATTCCCTGGTCAAGCTGGTCACCCCCGGCATGATCGAGCGGCGCTGGGGCCGGCTGATCCTGGTCACCTCGATCGTGGCTGACCTCGCTGTGCCGGGCGCGGTCTCCTACGTCGCCGCCAAGGGCGGGCTGGCGGCGCTCACGCGCGCGCTCGCGGCCGAGCTCGGCGCCACGGGCATCACGTCGAATTCGCTGTCGCCCGGCTTCTTCGCCACCGAGACCAACGCCCGGCTGATCGCCTCACCGACCGGCGAGCGCCAACGCGAGCGCTGCCCCGCCAAGCGCTGGGCCGATCCGTCGGAGATCGCCGGCGCCGCCCTCTTCCTCGCCTCCCCCGCCGCCTCCTACGTCAACGGCCATGCCCTGGTGGTGGACGGCGGTGTTTCGGCAACCTACCTTTCATAATGCCGGGGGGCGTGATGCAGGGCTTCGACTCGACCAGGGATATCGCCTCGCAGGGCATCGTTGCGGTCGTCCTGGTTGCGATGTTCGCGCTGCTGGCCCTCGACCGCGTGCATCGCGTGCTGATCCCGATCGGCGCGGTCGCGGTGATCTGGCTGATCTCCTATTTCTCGCCCTTCAAGCTGATCTCGTTCGAGACGGCGAAGAACGCCGTCGACCTCAACGTCATCCTGCTGCTGTTCGCCATGATGGCGCTGGTCGGCGTGCTCAAGACCACCAACGTCTTCCCCTGGGCGGTCGACCGCCTGCTCGAACGATCGCGTGGCAATCCCAGCCGCGCCGCGCGGCTGATCCTGTGGTTCACCGGCGTGCTGTCGGCGATCCTCGACAACGTCACCACCGTCATCTTCGCCTATCCGATGGCGTCGGAAATGGCGCGGCGGCTGAAGATAAACGGCTCCGCCTTCTTCCTGCCCATGGTGATGGCAGCCAACATCGGCGGCACGGCGACGCTGATCGGCGATCCGCCCAACGTGCTGATCGGCGCCGATCCGCGCACCGGCCTCAGCTTCATGGACTTCATCTACAACCTGGCAGTGCCCTGCACCTTCATGATGATCGTGCTGGTCTGGTACAGCCGACGCTACTATCCCACAGATATCGGCGCGCCGGCCGATGCCGACCATGAAGGCGCTGCCACGCCAAGCGGCGCCAGGCTGGAGAACGTGCCGCTGCTGCGCGCCACCTGCTGCATCACAGTATTGATTTTTCTCGGCTTCATGACGCACACCTTCACCCACATGCCGGTGGCCGTGCCGGCGGTGATCGGCATTGCCGCAATCCTGTTCGCCCAGGACTACTACTATCTCAAGGAGCACAAGCCGACGCACGAGGAGCGCCAGCACGGTGTTCTCACCATTCTCGAGAAGGACATCGAGTGGCCGACGCTGGCCTTCTTCCTGTTCCTGTTCATCCTGGTCGGTGCCGCCGTCGCGACCGGCCTGATAGCCAGCCTCGCCGACGCTCTCGCCTGGATCATCCAGGGGCTTTCCAGCCGCTTCGGCCTATCGCCGACGGCGACCCTGCTGGTGGCGGCTCTGCTCATCCTCTGGATCTCGGGTTTCCTCTCGGCGGTGATCGACAACATTCCCTACACCGCCGTCACCATCCCGCTGGTGGCGAGCCTGCTCGGCCAGCTCAACGCCGGCCCCGATGGGCAGGTGCTGTGGTGGGCGCTGTCGCTCGGCGCCTGCCTCGGCGGCAACGGCACGCTGATCGGCGCGTCGGCCAACGTCACGGTGACGGGACTGGCCGAGAAGGACGGCAAGCGCATCTCGTTCAACGAGTTCACCGCCTTTGGCTCCAGGGTCGCCATCATCACCCTGGCGATGTCGTCGCTCTATTTGGCGCTGTGGCTCTATGTCGGCTCTGCGCTGGTCAACGTTGCCGGCGCCGCGGTTCTCCTGGCGGTCTTCGCTGCTCAACGCTTCCTGAACAGGAGCGCGTCGAAGGAATAGGGGCCGGGCCCGCGCGTCAGGATGAAGACCAGGATCGCCAGCCACAGCAGGTGCGAGGGATAGTCGTTCCAGTAGACCAGGAACTGGATGGTAAGGGTGAGCACGATCAGCGACAGGGCAGCCAGCCGCGTGAACAGCCCGACCAGGATCAGGCAGGGCGCGGCCAGCTCCACGGCGGTTCCGAGATAGGCTGCGATCTCAGGCGACAGGACCGGCAGCTTGTACTCGTCGCGGAACAGGCCGACCGCCTGCTCCATGTTGGCGACCTTGAGGGAGCCCGAGCGCCAGAACACCCAGAAGATGCTGAAGCGCATCAGGAGTTGCAGCGCCTGCAACGGAAAGGCATCGAGCCTGGTCCGCCATGCGTCGAAGAATGCCGTCATGGGTCTCTCCCTCGCTTCGTGCCGGTATAGGCAGAAACCGGGGCGAGACAGGGTCAAACCCTCTCACGCACGCGTGAGCGGACCATCACAAAACGCCGGCCCAAAACGCCGGCACAAACCGCAGGAACGCCCGAACTTTCACGGCCTGCGGTAATGTCCTATGTCTTCCTGAATGAATCGCTACTGCACCTACTTCGACCATCAGTATCTCGATCGTGGTTTGGCGATGATCCGTTCGCTGCGCCACGTCGATCCCGATTGCCGGATCTCGGTGCTTTGCCTCACGCCGGAATGCGAGCGCGTCCTCGCGGGATTGCACGAACCCGGCGTGACGTGGACCTCACTCGCCGACTTCGAGCGGGATAACCCCGATCTGCTCGCCGTCAAGGACGACCGCTCGCTCCGCGACTACTACTTCACGCTGTCGGGCTGCACCGTCTCATCCGCCCTCGAGGCCGCCGACCCTGGCGACATCGTGACTTATCTCGATGCGGATCTGATGTTTTATGCGAGCCCGGCGCCGATCTTCGAGGCGATTGCCAACGCGTCGATCGGCCTGGTCGGGCACCGCTACCACTGGTGGGCCAAGCGTCTCGAGAAGTACGGACGCTTCAATGTCGGCTGGGTGAGCTTCCGGGCCGACGCCACGGGCCTGGAAGCGGCCCGGTGGTGGCGCAACAGCTGCATCGAATGGTGCTACGGTTGCGTCGACGGCGACCGCTTCGCCGACCAGAAATATCTCGACCATATCTTCGTGAAGTTTCCGAATGTCGTCGAGGTCACGCATCCTGGCGCGAATGTCGGGCCGTGGAACATCTGCCGCCACACGATTGCCCAGGGACCCGAAGGCGCGTTCGTGGTCGACGGAAAATTCCCGCTGATCTTCTTTCACTTCGCAGGATTGAAGGAGATCGAGCCCAACGTCTTTCTCGGCAGCAACATCTCCTACCTGGGGCCCTTTTCCGCCCTGGTCCGGAACGACATCTACGGACCTTACCTGGCGCGCCTGAAACAGATCCGCGACGAGATCGGCGGCATTCCGGCCACGACATCTCCGACGCCGGAACACTCCATCGAGGGGCCTCCGTCGCTCACGAATCGGCTGTTGGCGCGGATACGTCTAGAAGCCAGCAGATGGGCCGGGCACTACGTCAGGTCGCCGTCTGGCTGACGACTACCCCAGGGTATTCGAGAGGCTGAAGATGTTCTTGCCGTGGTACAGGAAGTCGCGATCGCGCTTGCCCATCTCGCGGAGGAAATTCCGGGCGTTTGCCGCTCCTGGCAGCATCCCGTCATGCAGTTCGATGATCAGCAGGGGAAACGCGTCGATCCAGCCCGTGTTGTCCTCGAACAGATTTTCTTCGGACCCTTCAATGACGATCTTCACGATGAACGGCCGGGCGCCCCCGCGGCGCTCGTCATCGACAAGCGTGTTGATCGAAAGGATCCTGGTCTCGCCCGCGACGGCACCGTTGACCCGGTGGGCAAAGCTCCGATCCTGGCGTTCCAGGCTCCCGGTTCCATCGGCGCTGCCGACGGCCGCGCACAGGACGGTGATCCTGCCCCCGCGGTTGGACTCGCGCGCCAGCGCGACATTGTCCTCATCCGGCTCGACGGCAACGATGCGCGCCTGCGGATAGGTTTCGGCGAAGAACTTGGTTGCAATGCCGCAGTGCGCCCCGCAGTCGACGATAAGGGGCGTGAGCTTCTGTGCGAGGATGGTCTCGTACCGGGCGTTGAGCTCGTCGCGCCGCGCGATCTTTTCCAGTCCGTACTCGTTCTTGTCGAAGATCAGACCCATGAGATTGAGGTCGACCGAATCCCGTGCCTTGAGGGAGAAGAATTTCCCGTTCGTTCGATCATAGATCACCTGCCGGCACAGCACCGGCGGTGAAACGCGCCAGAAGCGAGGCCCCTGCCCGCGCAGGGTGTTGGCGCCCGCCAACACCCAACGCACGAGCCAGCGCGCCATCGTCCAAGCCCGTTGCCGGTTGGACAATTTCGTCCAGAAACCCGGCGCGGTACTTTTTCGAGGGGCTATCAAGTCACGCGGAAGTTCTTGAACTGCCACGGGTCCGCCTTGTCGATGTTCTCGGGGAACAGCGCACCACGGCCGTCGAGCGGCGTCCAGTCGCTGTACTTGCCGACGACCGGGCCGAGGTAGGGCATGCAGATCTCGAGGTTGCGCGCGAAGTCCATCTCATCGGCCTCGACCAGGCCGCGATCGGGATTCTCGAGCGCCCAGATGATGCCCGACAGGACCGGCGCACAGACCTGGATCGAGGTCGCGTTGTTGTAGGGCGTAAGCTTGCGTGCCTCGTGGATGTCGAGCTGCGAGCCGTACCAGTAGGCGCCCTTCTTGTGGCCCATCAGCAGCACGCCGAGTTCGTCGCGGCCGGAGGTGATCTCGTCCACCATCAGGCGCTGGCGCTTCTGCTGCTTGAGGTTCTTTCCGGCGATCTCGTGCATCGACATGATCGCGGCATCGCACGGGTGATAGGCGTAATGCACTGTCGGGCGGTACACGACCTTCTTGCCGTCGCGGACGGTGAAGTAGTCGGCCATCGAGATCGACTCGTTGTGCGTGATGATGAAGCCGTGGAACGGCCCCTCGAGCGGTGTCCAGGTCCGCACGCGCGTGAGCAGGCCAGGCCGGTTCAGGTAGATCGCCGCATCGCAGCCGAACTTGTGGCGCGCGCCGTCGGGCGGCAGCGCCTTCTCGTGGGTGCCCCAGCCCATCTCGGCCGGCTGGCCGCCCTCCGAGACGAAGCCGTCGATCGACCAGGTGTTGACGAACTCGCCCACTTCCTTGGGGACAGGCGAGACCTGGGTGTCGCGCTCGGCGACATGGATCACCTTGACGCCGAGCCGGCGGGCGAGCTTGCCCCAGCCCTCACGGGTCGTCGGTACCGCCGTCTTGAGACCGGTGTCGCGGGCGAGATTCATCATCGCCTGCTTGGTGAAGTGCGAGACCAGGCCGGGGTTGGCACCGTGGGCGCTCACTGCCGTCGGCCCGCCATGGTACTTCGACTTGAACTTCAGCATGGTGTCGCGCAGCGCGTAGTTCGAGCGCCGCGACACCGAGAGCGAGGGATCGGAATAGCCGCCCGGCCACGGCTCGATGCAGGTGTCGATGTAGAGCGCGCCCTGCTTCTGGCAGAGTTCGACCAGCGCGGTCGAGGCGACCTCGACCGACAGATTGACCAGGAAATCGCCCTTGCCCAGCCGGCCTTCCAGCATCTGGCGGTAGTTGGACTTGGTCAGCCGCTTCTCGATGAAGGTGACGCCATAGCGCTCGGCCTCGGGGATGCCACCGCGCAGATCCTCGGCAATGATGGTGATCTGGGACGGCTTGATGCCGATATGGCGCAGGATCA
>JAUXRT010000449.1 GCA_030681635.1 Reyranella sp. | reverse complement strand
CGATCATCTCGTCGACCGCCTGCTCGACGGCGACCTTGTCGGTGACGACGCGGGCCATCGCCTTCGCCCAGACGTTCTCGCTGTTGACCATGGCGAACCTGTAGTTCTTCGTGAACTCGAACGGCACGGTGCCGGCCTTGAAGCGGTCGTAGACCGACTCGCGCTGCTTGTCGGCCTTCCAGAACGGACTCTCCTGGCTGGCCTTGGTCACCGGGAACCAGCGGCCCATCGAACTCTCGACGTAGGGACGCAGATTTTCCTCTTCGAGCACGAACTTCACGAACTCGCGTGCACGCTTCTTGTTCTGCGCCTCCAGGAAGATGACGCCCACCTTGACGGAGGCGCGGTAGGTCATCGGAGAGCCGTCTGGCTTGGTGGGAAACCCCGCGGTGGCAATCAGTTGATCGTAAGCCCTGCGGCCGGCGGCGCGCTGCTCGGCGCTGAGCGTCGCGTTGTTGGCGATGTCGAGCCACTTGGCGACGATCGACATGGCGCGGGCGTGCGTCAGCACGACGGTGCGGCCGTCGAACGCGTCATCGTTGTCGGAATCCTTCCACGCCGTCGAAGCGGGCGGCGTACAGCCCTTCACATGGAGGGCGGTGTAGTCGCGCAGCGCCGAGACGAGGCCCGCCTTCACCTTGGGATCGTCGACCAGCAACTTGCCCGCATCGTCGACCAGTTTCACGCCATAGGCATCGGCCCAGCTCAGGAACGACCAGACGGAGTCGCTCGACTCCACCCCCATCGGGCTGCCGACCGCGAAGACGCCGCTGTTGGTGGCCTTTCGGTAGCCGGGCTGGACCTTGTCGCACCAGAATGACCAATAGTCCTTCCAGGTGCCCGGAATATCGCTTTCCTTGAAGCCGGCAACGCCCAGCATGTCCTTCCAGTACTGGACCTGCAGGGTCTGCTGCTTGATCGGGAAAGCATAGTAGGCCCTCTTCCCGGTCTTGTTGTTGGCGAGAAGGACCGTCTCGACGGTGTTGGGCGCGAAGCGCCCCTTCAGGGGCTCGATGAGATCGGAAATGTCCTCGAGCTTGCCGTCGAACGCCCACTTGCCGGCAAACTGCATGTCGAGGGCATCGGCATAGGCGACGTCGGGAGGCGTGCCGGCGGCAACGGCGGCGACCAGCTTCGCCGCCATCTCCTGGGCGCCGTATTGCGACAAGTCGACCTTGATGCCGGTCTTGGCTTCGTACTTCCTGATCGCAACAAGGAGAGCTTCGTCCTCCACCTTGTAGAGGCCCTTCTCCCACCAGACCGAGAGCTTTTCCTGGGCGAAGCCAGCCGTCGAGGAAAGGGCGATCGCCAGGGCAGTCGCTGCAGCCAGCACGGGTCTCATGATGTCCTCTAAAATTGCCGTCAGCCGGTTCCGCGGGAGTCGAGAAAGGCCCGCAACAGCATCGCACACCGATCGGCATGAGAATAAGGCAGCCCGTGCCGCGAATGCCCGATGACGTTGAGTTCGGCATCGGGCAGGTGCCGATGCAATTCGGCCACGATGGGGACCGGGATGAACGGGCTGCCATCGGGGTGCAGCAGCAGGGTCGGACAGTGGATTTCACGCAGGCGGGCCGTGAGATCGGTGCCGACCAGCACGCCCAGCGCATTGAGGATGGAGTCGCGCGGCCATTTTTCCTGCTGCGCGGCGAACCAGGCGCGGCGCTCCTGTGGCAGCGCGTCGTCGTGGAAGCGATCGGCCATGAAGGCGTCCGACCAGGCCTTGACGCCGCCCTCGTCGAGCTGGCGGCGCCACGCCTCGACGCGCTGGATGGACGCGCCGAGATGGGCGCCGTTGCTGACCGTGAGCGAGGCGATCCGCTCCGGCCGCGCCAGCACCGCCGCCAGCGCCACCGTACCGCCGATCGACTCGCCTACGAGATGGAAGCGTTTCAGGCCGGCGGCATCTGCGACGGCGAACACATCGGCGACCAGCAGGTCGAGCGACCACTCGAAATCCGGCGCCGGAACATGGGAGCGCCCGTAGCCGCGCATGTCGAAGGCCACGAGCCGGTAGCGGTCGGCGAGCGCCGGCCGCCAGCCTGTCCAGAGCTCCGCGCTGGCGCCGATACCGTGATGGAACAGGACCGGGTCACTCTCCACCTGTGAAGGTGCTACCCGATCGACGACGTCGTAATGCAGCGCCCCGTGCGCGGTCCCGGCCAGTGGCATGGCGCGCGGCGGCGCCTCAGTCCGCCCGCATGCCGGCGGACTGGATGACCTCCGACCACTTCTTGCGGTCGGCGACGATGGTGGCCTTGAACTCCGCAGGAGAGCCAATGATGGTATCCATGCCGTTCTCGAGGAAGCGCTTCTGCACGTCAGGCTTGGCCACCGCCCCGCGCAAGGCCTTGTTCCAGAAGTCGGTGAGGTCGGCCGATAGGCCCTTGGAGCCAAACACACCGAACCAATTCACCACCTCGAAACCGGGCAGGAATTTCGAGATCAGCGGCAGGTTGGGAAACAGCGGTGAGGGTCGTGGTGAGCCGAAGGCGACCGGGATCAGGTTGCCGCCGCCGATCTGACCGAGGAACTCCGGCATGTTGCCGAACATCAAGTCGCAATTGCCCGAAATCATGTCCTGGATGGCCGGCGCGCCGCCGCGATAAGGCACATGCAGGATGTTGATGCCCGCCATCTTTTTGAAAAGCTCAGCGGCCAGATGCTGCGAGGTGCCGTTGCCCGCCGACGCGTAGGTGAGCTTGCCGGGGTTCTTCTTCGCGAAGTCGATGATCTCCGGCACGGTGCGATACGGCAAGTGCTTGCCGACCACCAACATGTTCGTGACGCCCGCGATGTTGGCAATCGGAGTGAGGTCGGTATCGACGTTGATCGGCAGCTTCTGGCCAGGCATCACCGGCGAGACGCACATGGCGGCCATCGCAGCGAGGCCGATCGTGCGACCGTCTGGTGTGGAGTTGGCGACCGCCTCGTTGGCGATGAAGCCGCTGGCGCCGGTCTTGGTGTCGACGATCACCTTTTGCCCAACCTCGGACTGCACCGCTTCGGCGAGGATTCGACACAGCAGATCGGCCGTGCCGCCCGGCGCGAAGCCGCACAGCATGCGCACGTCGCCGCTGATCTTTTGAGCCCATGCCGGGACGCCGGCCATCGTGCCGAATGCGGCAACTGCCGTGGTGGTGACGAATGTTCTGCGTTGCATTTTTTATTCCTCCCTGGAGAGGACAAGCCTAGCATGATTCCCCAATGGTCAAGCTTTCCCGCCGCGCGACCTTTGCCGGGCTCGCAGCCGCACCGCTGACGTCGGTCCGCGCGCAGGCCGTCGACTTCCCCGATCGTCCGCTGCGCCTGGTCGTGGGATTTCCACCCGGCGGACCGAACGACCTCCTGGCACGCCTGATCGCGCCGGGCATCGGCACCCGGCTGAAGCGGACGATCGTTGTCGAAAATCGCGCCGGCGCCAACGGCGAGATCGCGGCTGCATCGGTCGCCAAGGCACCTGCGGACGGTAGTGTGATCATGCTGGGATCGAACGGCTCCACCACGATCGCCCCGGCGCTCAGCCGTAACGTGCCCTACGACATCCGCACCGATTTCGTGGCGGTGGCGCCTGTCGGCATCAACCCAATGCTGCTGGTGGTGCGCAACGACTTGCCGGCCGCCAATGTCGCCGAACTGCTGGCGCTGGCCCGCGCGCAACCTGGCAAACTGAACGGTGCGTCGGCCGGCGCCGGCGGCGCCACCCATCTCGCCCTCGAACTTTTCAAGTCGATGGGCCGGGTCGACATCGTGCACGTACCCTACAAGGGCGGCGGTCCGGCCATGGCCGACCTCATGGCAGGCCAGGTCGATCTTTATTTCGGCGGGCTCTCGACCGCACTGCCGCATGCGAAGGCCGGCAAGATGCGCGCGCTCGGCCAGACCCTGACGGAACGCTCTCCGGCCGCGCCTGACATTCCCACCATCGCCGAAGCAGGCCTGCCCGGCTACGAGGCTGCGATCTCCTACGGCATCTTCGTGCCGGCCGGCACGCCCGCCGCCCTGGTCGGACGTCTGCACGATGCTGTCGACGCTACGATCCGCTCTTCCGAGATCACGCGCCGCTTCATCGAACTGGGCGCCGATCCACAGTTCGGCACCCCGGCCGAGTTCGCGGCCTACGTCGCCGACGATCTCGCCAAGTGGGCCCGCCTCGCCAAGGAAGCGGGCCTCAAGGCGGAGTGAGCCGCTATTTGACCGACGAAAAGGCGGTGGGCGTCAGCATCTGCACGGACACGTTGGCCACGATCTGGCCATCCTTTTCCGTCTCCGCGCGCTTGGCATGCCATTCCGGATCGGCCGCGAAGGCGTTCCACTTCTTCTCGCGATCGGCCAGCGACTCCCAGGCGAGGAAGTAGGTGAGTTCCTGGTTGGACTCGCCCACCAGGGTCGTGAAGAAGCCGGCCTGCTTGATGCCGTGCTTGTCCCAGATTTTGAGCGTGATGGTGGCGAAGCGGTTGAGCAGCGCCGGCAGACGGCCCGGCAGGCAACGGTAGACTCGCATTTCGTAGATCATCTCTCTTCCTCTCCTTAAGAAATCCACCTCACCCTGAGGAGCGGCCGCAGGCCGCGTCTCGAAGGGTGGGCCTCAGTCTTGGTGTTGCCCATCCTTCGAGACGCCACGCTACGCGTGGCTCCTCAGGATGAGGTCGTGCGGTTTCAGAATTGACCGTCGAAGCGCGGCACGAACCCGCTTCCCTTGTGGTCGATGTGGCAGGTGAACGGTGCACCGAAATGGCAGGGCATCAACCGCGCGCCGGTGCCGGCGCAATGCTCCAGCGCCTCGCGCCGGCTCTTGCGGGCGCCCGCGGCCTCGGCACAGGCGAAGCTGTTCCATTCCGGGTGATAGACCTGAAGCGCATGGTGCAGGATGTCGCCGCAGAACAGCGCCTTCTCGCCCTTCGATTCGAATTTTATGGCGATGGTGCCGGGCGTGTGGCCGGGCGCGGGCGTGATGCTCATGTTCTCGTCGAGTTGGGCCGCGCCATCGACCATCTGCATCAAGCCCGCCTCGGCCACCGGCAGCACCGAGTCGCGGAAGGAACCGGCGTTGACCGGACCGGTCTTGGGATCGCTGTCGAGCTTCAGGTAATGCTCGTAGTCAGCGCGGCTCCACACATACTTGGCATTCTTGAAGGTCGGCACCCATCTGCCGTTCTCGAGCTGGGTGTTCCAGCCGACATGATCGACGTGCAGATGAGTGCACATCACCATGTCGACCTCGTCGGGCTTCACGCCGGCCGCGGCCAGCCGCTCGAGATACTTGGTCTCCATCAGATGCCACTTCGGCCGGTGCGGCCTGGGCTTGTGGTTGCCGACACAGGTATCGATCAGGATGCGCTTGCCGCCGATCGTGAGCAGCCAGCTATGGACGCTGAGCTTGAGGAAGCCCGAGTCCCTGTCGTAGTGGGCGGGCATCAGCCAGGGGGCATGCCGGTCGACGACGGCGGGATCCCAATCCGGGAAAAAGACCTTGGCGTCGAAGTTGGGCTCGTAACTTTCCTCGATGCGCCGCACTGTCGCCGCGCCGAGCTTCACTTCGGTCATGCACCCTCTCCCCGATCCCCGGGGAGCTTAGCGTTGCCTGCCGGCCCTCGGGAAGGGCGGCGTTTCGCTCTAGAACTGCGTCTTGGTCGTGGAAATACGGTGAGCGAAAGCGGCGATCACCGCGGCGCCGATCGGCGCCAGCACCAGAAGACGGACAAAATACACGCCCAACGTCCGGCCATCGAACGTACCGGGCAGCACGATCGTGACCGCAAGCGTCAGCGCGAAGAAGACGACCGCAAAGCCGATGCCGCTGACCGCGCCCAGCACCGCCGCGATGAACGTGGTCGGCGCCCGGCCATAGCCGAAATAGTAGCTGAGGGCGAAGGCTGCGCCACAAGCGACAAGGGCTGTGATGCTTTCCATGAGAAGAGACTCCTGCGATACGCTCTCGACTTGTGAGAATTCAGAGTCGACACTGGTTGGTGGCGACCAATGTGAAACAAACCCAGCGAATCGGAAACCGACGAAAAGCGCATGCCTGAGTTCCCCCTGACGTGGATTTCCGCATTCGAGCTCACAACACTTTACGCTCGGAAGACCCTGTCCCCGGTCGATGCGGTCGATGCAATGCTGCTACGCGCATCGTCGCTGCAACCAACTCTCAATGCCTTCGTTAAGATCGACCCGGACGGCGCGCGCCTCGCGGCAAAGGCCTCGGCGGCGCGCTGGCAAAGCGGCACGCCGCTGTCGCCGCTCGATGGCGTGCCGACGACGATCAAGGATACGACCCCGGTAAAGGGTTGGCCGACGCGCTACGGCTCGCACGCGACCGACGAAACGCCCGCCCTCGAGGACGCCCCTGTCGTCGGTCGGCTGCGCGCTGCCGGCCTGGTCCTCCTCGGCAAGACCACGACGCCGGAGTTCGGCTGGAAGGCGCTGACCGATTCGCCGCTGCACGGCACGACGCGCAACCCCTGGAACCTGAAGCATTCGCCCGGCGGCTCCTCGGGCGGTGCCTCGGCGTTGACGGCCGCCGGCATCAACCCTTTCAACCATGGCAATGATGGCGGCGGCTCGATCCGCATTCCCGCCGCCCACACAGGTCTGGTCGGGCTGAAGCCAAGCTACGGCCGCATCGCGCAGCATCCCGCCGATTCGCCCTTCGCTGACGTCATCAGCCAGGGCGTGCTGTCGCGCACCGTGCGCGACACGGCGCTGGCGCTGAACGTCACGGCCGGGCCCGACCCGCGCGACTGGCGCTCGTTGCCGGCCGATCCGCGCGACTACACGGTCGGCCTCGAGGACGGCGTGCGCGGTCTCAGGATCGGTCTCAGCCTCGACTTCGGGCATGTGAAGGCCGACGCGGAAGTCCGCGCCCTGGTCGCCGCGGCCGCGCGGCGCTTCGAGGAACTGGGCGCCCATGTCGAGGACGTCGGCCCGTTGATCGAGCCGCTGCAGAATTCCTTCGAACCCCTGTGGATCGGCAGCTTCGCCACCCGCTTGCGCCAGATCCCGACGCAACTCCACGGCAAGCTCGACCCCGGCTTCCGCGCTGCCGCCGAGAAAGGGCTGGCGATCACGCTGGCCGACTACGCCCGTGCCTACGAGGCGAAGTCCAAGCTCGCACGCGATCTGGCGCTTTGGCACGAGACATTCGACCTGCTGTTGGCACCTGTGACGCCGACCGCCGCACCACAGGTGGAGACGCTCTACAATTCCGATGCCTTCCCGCGCTGGACCAAGGGCGCGCCCTATACGTTGCCCTGCAACCTCACCGGCCAGCCCGCCGCCTCGATGCCCGCCGGGCTGACAGCATCCGGCTTGCCCGTCGGCCTACAAATCATCGGCCCGCCGCGCGCCGACCATCTCGTGCTGCGCGCCATGCGTGCCTATGAAAGCGCCTCCGGTTGGACCTGGCCTCAGGCAAAGGTGTTGGAGACGCTGTCCAATCTCTGAACTTCACTGCAACGTGAAGCGCCTCCCGCCCGGCGTGCCGCTACGCTGCCGGCAACAACACTGGGAGGAAACAACATGCAAAGAAATACTCGGACGACTGGCTTCGCCCTGACGGCGATCGCGCTATGCGCTCTGGCCGGCAGCCTGCAGGCCCAAACACCTCCTGCGGCGCCGCCGGCAGGACCGCCGCAGTTTCCCAACATGACCTTCTTCATCACCAGCGTGGGCGGCCCCGCTGGCGCCAACTATGGCGGCCTCGACGGTGCCGACAAGCATTGCCAGGCACTGGCCGCCAAGGCCGGCGCGGGCGCCAAGACGTGGCGGGCCTATCTCAGCACCCAGGCGGTGGGCGGTGCGACGGCCGTCAACGCCAAGGACCGCATCGGCAAGGGTCCATGGGTCAACGCCCGGGGCGTGCAGATCGCCGCGAGCGTTGCCGACCTGCATTCGGCCAACAACAAGATCGCGCCGGAAACCCTGGTGTCCGAGAACGGCCGCCTGATCCCGAGCCGGCTCTACACCACCAACCAGCACGACATCCTGACCGGCACGCAGGCGGACGGCACCGCCTTCCCGCCGGACAAGGACATGACCTGCGGCAACTGGACGAAGAGCGGCGAAGGCAACGCCATGGTCGGCCACGCCGACCGCATGGGCCTGCGCGACGACGAGGCTTCCAAGTCGTGGAACACCTCACATCCGTCGCGCGCCTGCGATGCCGCGTCCCTGGTGGCGACCGGCGGCGCCGGCCTGCTCTATTGCTTCGCCGCGGACTGAGCCGCGACCACTAGCTCGCCTCGGCTAGCTCGCCCCAACTAGCTCGACGGATCGCCGGTGATGAAACAGAAGACCAGGCCGTAGGTTTCGCAGAGATGCACCCCACGGTCGGGCGTCGGCATTGAAATGATCTTGTTCTTCGGCACGACCAGCCATTGCCGGCCATCCCAGGCCCGGTAGAGGCCGTCGTCGCCGAGGAATGACTGGGTTGGACGGCAATCGCCCTGGTCGCCGTCGGCGCTGCCCTTGCAGCAGCGCGATCCGGTGTCCGGCTGCCTCAGCTCCTTGTACCAGTCATGATTCTGCGCGTGGCCATCGCCGTGCCGGCCGGACGGCGGCGCCGATTGCGCCATCGAGGGCGCCATCGCAAGCGAATGCCCCAACAGGGGCAGCAGCGCCAGCAGGAGCATAAGCCGCTTCATACCCTGCCTCCCAGAACTCCCCACTCATAATGGAGAAGCTGGAGGTGAAGGCAAGGTCGGCCGCTGCCCCGACTGGGCTGCCGGCAGGTAGACTAGGACTCGATCTTCACGCCCGCCTTGGTGATCACCTTCTCCCACTTCTCGACTTCGGCCTGGAGGAACTTCACCGTTTCGGCCGGCGTGGCGCCGACGGGGATCACGGCCTGGTCCGCCAGCCGCTTGCGCAGGGCTTCGTCCTTCATCGCCTTGGCAACCTCGCCGCCCACCCGGTCGACGATCTCCTTCGGCGTGCCGGCGGGCGCCATGAACATCACCCAGCTCGACGATTCGATCAGGGGACCGCCCGACTCGACGATGGTCGGCACGTCATCGGCGCCGGGCACGCGCTCCTTCGACATCATGGCCAGCGCCCGCACCTTGCCGGCCCGGACCTGGCTCATCGTGCCGATCGGCACGTCGAGCAGCATCTGGATGTTGCCGGACATCAGGTCGGCCAGCGCCGGTGCCGTGCCCTTGTAGGGGACGTGCACCATCTTGGTGCCGGTCACCTGCATGATCAGTTCGCTGGTGAGATGGGCCGCAGCCCCAACGCCGGACGAGCCGAACGAGATCTTGCCCGGGTTGGCCTTGGCGTAGGCGATCAGCTCGCCGACGTTCTTCACCGGCATGTCGTTGCTCACCAGGATCATGATCGGCGCAATGCCGACAAGAGACACCGGCGCGAAGCTCGTCACCGGATCGAACTTCAGCTTGCCGGCATAGAGCGTCTTGTTGGCGGCGTGGGCCGCGATCACCGTCAGGAAGGTGTAGCCGTCGGGTGCGGCGTTGGCGACGATCTCCGCCCCGATCAGCGAATTGGCGCCGGGCTTGTTGTCGACCACGAAAGGCTGGCCGACGTTCATCTTCTCCAGCGTCAGCCGCGTCACCGAGTCGGTGAGCCCGCCTGCCGTGTAG
>JAUXRT010000446.1 GCA_030681635.1 Reyranella sp. | reverse complement strand
CGCTCACCTGGTAGGCTTAGGTCGGTACGCCGAAGGCATACTTCACGCGGCGCACGATGTCGTGATAGGTCAGGCCGGGCTTCACAATCACCATGTCGGCACCTTCCTCGATGTCGAAGCCCACTTCGCGCAGCGCCTCGTCCGAGTTGGCGTAGTCCATCTGGTAGGTCTTCTTGTCGCCCTTCAGCGCCCCCGAACTGCCGATGGCATCGCGGAACGGATTGTAGAAAGCCGAGGCATACTTGGCGGCATAGGACATGATCTGGGCATGGATGAAGCCTTTGGCATCGAGCGCCTGGCGGATCGCACCGATGCGGCCGTCCATCATGTCGGACGGCGCCTGGATGTCGGCGCCCGCCTCGGTCTGCACGATGGCCTGCCTGACCAGGGCCTCGACCGATTCGTCGTTCAGAATCTGGCCGTCGCGCACGATGCCGTCATGGCCGTCGCTGTTGAAGGGATCGAGCGCCACGTCGGTCAAGATGCCGATGTCGGGTACGGCCTTCTTCACCGCCGTCGTCGCACGGCAGACGAGGTTGCCGGGATTGTAGGCCTCGCGCGCATCGGGCGTCTTGGACTTGGGGTCGGTCTCGGGGAAGATCGCGATGGCCGGAATGCCGAGATCGCGCGCTTCCTTGGCAGCCTCGACGAACAGGTCGATGGTCAGCCGGTCGACGCCGGGCATCGAGTCGACGGGGGTGCGGGCGTTCTTGCCCTCCTGCACGAACACCGGCCAGATCAGGTCGTCGACCGAGAGCTTGTGCTCGGCGACGAGGCGGCGGGACCATTCCTCGCGGCGGTTGCGGCGGAGCCGTGTCGTGGGATAGCGGCCGAGGGTCGTGAAGCGCTTGGACATGAGCCGCCTTATCGCGCGAACCACGAAGGGCCGCAATGCGGCTTGTTTGCCAGCTTGGTTTGACTGACGAGGGCCCCCCGATATGATCGCGCCGCAATGGATTTCACCCTCACCGAAGATCAGCAGGCCTTCCGCGACACGGCGCGGCAATTCGCGACTGGCCGGATGCTGCCCGAGGCTGCGCGCTGGGACGCCGAGAAGATCTTCCCGGTCGAGATCCTGCGCGAGGCGGCGGCGCTGGGCTTCGGTGGCATTTATGTGAAGGAGGACGTCGGCGGCAGCGGTCTCAGCCGCTTCGATGCGGCGCTGATCATGGAGGAGCTGGCCGCGGCCTGCCCCAGTACCGCGGCCTACATCTCGATCCACAACATGGCCGCCTGGATGATCGACGGCTTTGGCGACGAGGCGCAGCGCAAGCGCTTCCTGCCCAAGCTCTGCTCGATGGCGCATTTCGCGAGCTATTGCCTGACCGAGCCCGGCGCCGGTTCGGACGCGGCGGCGCTGGCCACGCGCGCCGAGCTCAGTGGCGATCACTATATCCTGAACGGCACCAAGGCCTTCATCTCCGGCGGTGGGCGCAGCGACATCTATGTCGTTATGCTGCGCACTGGCGGGAAGGGGGCGGGCGGCATCTCGACGCTCGTTGTCGAGGCCGGGACACCGGGGCTGTCGTTCGGCAAGCAGGAGAACAAGCTCGGCTGGAACAGCCAGCCCACGGCGGCGGTGATCTTCGAGAACTGCAAGGTGCCGGTCGCCAACCGGCTGGGGCCGGAAGGCCACGGCTTCAAGATCGCCATGGCCGGGCTCGACGGTGGACGCATCAATATCGGGGCCTGCTCGCTGGGTGGCGCGCGGGCCTGCCTGGAGACGGCGTCGCGCTACGTGGTCGAGCGCAAGCAGTTCGGCCAGCCGATCGCCGATTTCCAGGCGACCCAGTTCAAGCTGGCCGACATGGCGACCGACCTCGACGCTGCACGGCTGCTGATCTGGCGGGCGGCAGCACTACTCGACGCCAAGTCGCCCGAGGCGACGCAGGCCGCCGCCATGGGCAAGCGTTTCGCCACCGACGTGGGCTTCAACGTGGTCAACGACGCGCTGCAATTGCATGGCGGCTACGGCTACTTGAAGGACTTCCCCATCGAGCGTTATTTGCGCGACCTCAGGGTGCACCAGATCCTTGAGGGCACCAATGAGATCATGCGCGTGATCATCTCGCGCAGGTTATTGATGGGATGACACCGGATTTGGAGTTGGAATTGGCTGAGTCGGAAATCCTGTTCGAAATCAAAGACGGCCTGGGTCTGATGACCCTCAACCGCCCCAAGGCGCAGAACGCGCTCTCCCACGGCATGATCCTGGAAATGGAAAAGGTCATGCCGCAGTGGGAGAAGGACCCGGCGGTCAAGGCCGTGGTGCTGCGTGGCTCGGGCGACCGTGCTTTCTGTGCCGGCGGCGACGTGGCCGGCCTCTATCGCGAGATGCGCGACGATCCCAACGGCACGGTGCGGCGCGACTTCTTCCGCGACGAGTACATCGTCAACCGCCGAATCTACCGCTTTGCCAAGCCGTGGATCTCGCTGATCGACGGCATCGACATGGGCGGCGGCGTCGGCCTCTCGGTGCACGGCTCGCATTCGGCCGCGAGCGAGAAGTTCCTGTTCGCCATGCCCGAGACCACCATCGGACTCTTCCCCGATGTCGGCGGCGGCTATTTCCTGACGCGCCTGCCCGGTGCGCTGGGCACCTTCCTGGCGCTGACCAGCCACCGGCTGAAGGCCGCCGACGCGCTGTGGGCCGGCATCGTCGATGCCTATGTGCCGAGTGCGGCGATGAACGAGCTGCAGGCGGCGCTGGGCGCGGCCGATCTCTCGGGCCCTGACGCCAATCGCAAGGTCGACGCGGTGATCGCCCGCTTTGCCGGCGACGCGGGTGTACCGTCGCTGCCCGCGATGATGCCCGACATCGATCGCTGCTTTTCCGCCGAGTCGCTGCAGGAGATCGAGGCCAAGCTCCGCAAGCACCCGGGCGAGTGGGCGCAGAAGCAGCTCGCGGCGCTGCTCAAGCTCTCGCCGCTCTCCATGGCGATCACGCTGGAACAGCTAAAACGCTGTGCCAACCGATCGTTCGAGGATTCGATGACCATCGAATACCGCATGTCGCAGCGCTGCATGCAGAAGGGCCACGACTTCTTCGAGGGTGTGCGCGCGCTTTTGATCGACAAGGACCAGAAGCCCCAGTGGAACCCGCCCAGCATCGACGGCGTGACGCGGGAAATGGTCGAGTCGCATTTCAAGCCGGTGTCGAACGACCTGTTCTTCGACTGAGCCGGCAGCAGCAGGGAGGACATCATGGCGAAAATCGCCTTCATCGGTCTCGGCAACATGGGCGGCCCGATGGCCGCCAACCTCGCCAAGGCACAGCATCACGTGACGGCCTTCGACCTGTCGGATGCCGCCGTGAAGACGGCGGTGGAGAAGGGCGCGCACAAGGCGGCGTCGGCGGCCGAGGCGGTCAAGGGTGCCGAGATCGTCGTCACCATGCTGCCGGCCGGCAAGCATGTGCGCGAGGTCTATGAGAAGGACGTGCTGCCCAACGTCGCCAAGGGCACCCTGTTGATCGACTGCTCGACCATCGATGTCGACAGTGCGCGCCATGTGGCGGCTCTGGCGGATAAGGCGGGGATGGAGATGATCGATGCGCCAGTGTCGGGCGGTGTCGGCGGCGCCACGGCAGGCACGCTCACCTTCATGGTCGGCGGCGACGACGGCGCGTTCGGCAAGGCCCGGCCAATCCTGGAGAAGATGGGCAAGAACATCGTCCATGCCGGCGCCAGCGGCAACGGCCAGGCGGCCAAGATCTGCAACAACATGATCCTCGGCATCTCGATGATCGCCGTCAGCGAAGGGTTCATGCTGGCCAAGCGGCTGGGTCTCGACGCCCAGAAGCTGTTCGATGTCGCCTCGACCTCGTCGGGCTCGTGCTGGTCGCTGGTCAACTACTGCCCGGTGCCGGGTCCGGTGCCGGCGTCGCCGGCCAACCGCGACTACCAGGCGGGCTTTACCGCGGCGATGATGCTGAAGGACCTGATGCTCGCGCAGCAGGCGGCGAACGCGGCGGGAGCCAGCACGCCGCTGGGGGCGGAGGCGGCGCAACTCTTCAACCTGTTCGTCAACAGCGGCAATGCGGCCAAGGACTTCTCGGGCATCATCAGGATGCTGGACGGGAAGTGAGGGTTCGATGATCACGCTCTACGATCTCGCCTTCGACGACGACCGCCGCCCCAGCCCGTTCTGCTGGCGCGCCAAGTTCGCTCTGGCGCACAAGGGCCTCGACTACACCAACGTGCCGATGGGGTTCACGGAGAAGGAGAAGATCGCCTTCGCCGATTCCAAGACCGTGCCGGTGATCAAGGACGGCGAGAAGCCGGTCAAGGACAGCTGGGCCATCGCCGTCTACCTGGATGAGAAATATCCGGAACGGCTGCTCCTCAAGAGCGAGATGGGCCGTTCCTACGCACGCTTCATCAACGGCTGGGCCGACGTCGTGGTGAACGGCGCGATCTTCCCCATGGTCGTGGGCGACCTCTATGACCGCGTGCGGCCGCAAGACAAGGAATACATCGCCGAGTCGCGTGGTGCGCGGCTGGGCACCAAGGACTTCGCCCGGTTCCAGGCACAGGCGAGAGAGAAGGGACTGGCGGCGTTCCGGGCAGCACTCGAACCGGCGCGCCGGACGTTGCGCGAGCAGAAGTTCCTGTCCGGCGCCGAGGCCGCCTATCCGGACTATATCCTCGCCGGCACTTTCATGTGGCCGCGCACGATCAGCCCACTCGAGCTCCTGGAAGCCGACGACCCGGTCTATGCCTGGCGCGAGCGCATGCTCGACCTGTTCGACGGTATGGCCCGCAAGGCGAAGGCGGCGTAGAAGTCGAGACACACTGGGAGAAAATGCCGTGCCGGACACAGACGTAAAACCCTTCGATCCTGCCGAGCACCGCTTTGGGCCGGCTCATTGGTTCGAAGACCTCAAGGTCGGGCAGAAGTTCTACATCAACTCGCGCACCCAGACAGAGGCGCTGTTCTCCGCCTTCCAGCTGGCGAGCGGCGACAATCACCCGATCCACTACGATCGTGAGTACTGCAAGGCGCTCGGGCACCGGGACATGCTGGCGCATGGGCTGCAGGTGGCGATCCAGGGCGCGGCCGGCGGCGGGATCTTTCCCCATGTCGTGGGCGAGTCGCTGATCGGCTTCCTCGAGCAGTCGTCGCGGTTCCTGAAGCCGGTCTATGTCGGCGACACGCTCTATCCGATGCTGACGGTGAGCGAGCTGAAGCCGGGCCGGACCACGGGTGTCGCCGTCCTCAAGCTCACCATCCACAACCAGAAGGGTGAGTTGGTAAGCGACGGCGAGCACAAGTACCTGATTAAAAAGCGGCCACAATAGAAGGAGCGGGACCATGATCGGCGTCATCGCGAAACTGACCATCAAGCCCGGAACCAACGCCGATTTCGAGGCGACGATGAAGGCGTTACAGGTCAAGGTGCAGGCCGACGAGCCGGGCACCAAGCTCTACGCCCTGCACAAGACGGCCGACGTTAATGTTTACGTCATGTTGGAGCGCTACGACGACCAGGCGGCGCTGGATGCACATCGCGCGGCGCCGCACTTCAAGGAACTCGGCCGCAAGCTCGGCGACTATCTCGCCGGCCGCCCCGACGTCCAGGTGATGCAGGAAGTCTGAGGTCCGGACCGGGCATCAGGACGGATTGGCGAGAGGGACGATGGACGGCTTCTTTCACCGCCATACCAAGCCCGGCACGTCGCCCGGGACGCTCGCCGGGCGCGCCCCGGTGGCCGACGAGGCGCTCGATTTTACCCTGGTCGAGTACACGGCTGAGGACGTCGAGGTCGTGCATGGCGTCGAGGTCGACCAGTGCCGCTTCCATCTCGGCACGCCCGGCCATACCTGGATCGACGTGGCGGGCCGGCCGAGTTCGGAGATGCTGCGCGACCTCGGCATGGCCTTCAACCTGCATCCCCTGGCGCTCGAGGACGTGTTCCACGCCAACCAGAGAAGCAAGCTCGATCTCTACGAAGGGCAGGGCTTCATCGTCCTGAACGACCCGGCGTACGAGGACTGCGAGCTGAAGGGCCGGCAGGTCAGCATCTTCTTCGGCGACAACTACGTGATCTCGTTCCACGATCACAAGGCCGACATCTTCAAGGCGGTGCGCGACCGCATCCAGACCGCGGGATCGAGGCTGCGCACGTTCGGCGTCGACTACCTCGTCTATGCGCTGATCGATCTCGTCGTCGATCGCAAGTTCCCGCTGATCGAGGCGCTGTCGAGCCATATCGAGGAACTGGAAGAGGAGGCGCTCGGGCGTCCGACGAAGGATACGTTGGCCCACATCCATCAGGCGCGGCGCGCGCTGGTGGCGTTCCATCGCATCCAGTGGGCCGAGCGCGAGACCGTATTGGCCGTGATGCGGCCCGATGTTCCCTACATCATGCCGGAGACGCGAACCTACCTGCGCGACTGCTTCGACCATGCGGTGGCGGTGCTGGACCTTGTCGAGAGCTACCGTGAAATGACCAACGGCCTGATGGAAGTCTATCTCATGGACTCGTCCAATCGCATGGCCGAGGTCATGAAGACGATGGCGATCATCACCGTGTTCTTCATGCCGCTCAGCTTCCTGGCCGGCATTTACGGCATGAATTTCGATACCCAGCTCGGCAACATGCCCGAACTCGGCTGGCAGTACGGCTATTACTTCTTCTGGGTGATGGTCGTCGTGATCGTCGGCGGCATCTTCTTCTGGCTGAAGCGCAAACGTTGGATTTGATGACATACAGGATCTTCGGCTCCGAACTGTCGCCCTACTCGGTGAAGGTCCGATCCTTCTTCCGCTACAAGAACGTGGCCCACGAATGGATCCTGCGCTCGCCCGCGGTCCAGGCCGAGTTCCAGAAATACGCCAAGCTGCCGCTGGTGCCGCTGGTGGTGACACCCGAAGGAGATGGCCTTCAGGATTCGACGCCGATCCTGGAACGCTTCGAGGCATCGACACCGGAACCCTCGACCGTTCCCGCCGATCCTGCGCTGGCATTCCTCTCGGCGCTGCTGGAGGAGTATGGCGACGAGTGGGGCAACAAGTGGATGTTCCACTATCGCTGGCGCTACCAGCCCGACGTCTGGTCGACCGCCGAGCGCATTGCCGTCCAGATGATGGGCGCCCAAGGCACGCTGGCCGTGGCCCAGGCCCGCGCGGCCGTGGCCGAGCGCATGATGGGCCGCCTGGGCTTCGTGGGCTCGAACGACAGGACCCAGCCCTTGATCGAGGCCTCGTTCAAGCAGGTGCTGGCGCTGCTCAACGCGCACCTCGCGACGCGGCCCTACGTGCTGGGCGGGCGCCCGGCGATGGCGGATTTCGGCCTGTGGGCCCAGCTTTATGAGGCCGCCACCGATCCGACGCCGGGGGCGATCATGCGGGCCTCGGCGCCTCATGTGATGGCCTGGGTGCAGAGAATGATCGCGCCGAAGGCGGACAGTGCGTTCGAGGCTTGGCCGGCACTGGCGCCGACGCTGATGCCGCTGCTCAAGGAGGAGGTCGGCGCTCTCTTCCTGCCGTGGTCCGTCGCCAATACCGCGGCGATCGCTGCCGGCGACAAGACGTTCGAGCTGTCTCTCGGCGGCACGACGTGGTCGCAGGAGCCGCAGAAATATCATGCGCGCTCGCTGGCCGAGATCCGGCGCAAGTATGCGGCTGCCAAGGGGGCCTCAGGCCTGGAGGCGATCCTCCGCGAGAGCGGCTGCCTCGCTGCGCTAACGCAGGCTTGAGACGATCAGCGTTGCGCCCGAGAGGGTGAGCAGGCCCAGGATGATGCGCCGGAAGCCGGTGTCGTCGATCCGCCCATACAGCATCAGGCCGAGCCGGGCGCCGATCAGGGTGACGGGTACCGTGATCGCCGCCCAGATGAAGAAGGTGCGATCGAGGAAGCCTGCGATGCCGGCCGAGGCCAGGGCGAGCAGCAGGATGCTCATGTTGAAGGGCTGGTTGACGCCGCGCTGCTCGTTCTTGCCGAAGCCGCGCAGCTGCGCCCAGATCGCCGGCGCCGGGCCGCTGAGGCTGGCCATGCCGCCCAGCACGCCGCCGGTGAAACCGACGGCCGCGTCGGCGGCGCGGCCGCCGCCTGTGATGATGGGCGGCCTGCGTACGAAAGCCATCCAGGCGCTATAGAAGATCAGCAGCGTGCCGACACCGACCTTGAGCGGGCTCGGCCGTACATGCTCCAGCATCATCGTGCCGATCGGCACGCCGATGATGCCGGCGACCAGCATCGGCCATAGGCGCGGCCAGCGAACGGCCTTCCAGATGGTCGGCAGGGATTGCACGTGGCCCATGACGCCGCAAAGCGCGGTGAGGGGCGCGGCGGTGAGCGGTGACATTGCCTGCAGCCAGAAACCCAGCGCCACCAGCGCATAGCCGGTGCCGCTCAGCCCGTTGACGAAGCCCGCGGCCAGCGCCCCGGCGGCGACGATCGCGATGTCGCCGAGGGGCGGCAGGTCCACGCCGGTTACGCTCCCGAGGAGAAGGCCTGGATGCCGGTCATGGCGCGGCCGAGGATCAGCGCATGGACGTCGTGCGTGCCCTCGTAGGTGTTCACGGCCTCGAGGTTCATGACGTGGCGGATCACGTGATACTCGTCCGACACGCCGTTGCCGCCGTGCATGTCGCGGGCGACACGGGCGATATCGAGCGCCTTGCCGCAGTTGTTGCGCTTGATCAGCGAGATCATCTCCGGCTGGGCATGGCCCGCGTCCTTGAGGCGGCCGACGCGCACGCAGGCCTGCAGGCCGAGCGCGATCTCGGTCTGCATGTCGGCGAGCTTCTTCTGGATCAGCTGGTTGGCGGCCAGCGGCCGGCCGAACTGCTTGCGGTCGAGCGTGTAGTTGCGCGCCTGCTTCCAGCAGAACTCGGCGGCGCCCATGGCCCCCCAGGCGATGCCGAAGCGGGCGTTGTTGAGGCAGCCGAACGGGCCACCGAGGCCGGCGACGTTGGGCAGCATGTTTTCGGCCGGCACCATGACCTCGTCCATCATGATGCCGCCGGTCACCGAGGCGCGCAGGCTGAACTTGCCCTCGATCTTGGGGGTCTCGAGACCCTTCATGCCGCGCTCGAGGATGAAGCCGCGGATGGCGCCGCCGTCGAGCTTGGCCCAGATCACCAGCACGTCGGCAATCGGCGAATTGGTGATCCACATCTTGGAGCCCGAGACCTTGTAGCCGCCGGGCACGGTCACGGCGCGTGTCTTCATGCCGCCGGGATCGGAGCCGTGGTCGGGCTCGGTCAGGCCAAAGCAGCCGA
>JAUXRT010000437.1 GCA_030681635.1 Reyranella sp. | reverse complement strand
CCATCGCCTGGGCACCGAGCCCATAGGCCTTGCGCAGCACGATGGTGCCGAAGGGCACGGTGAGGTTGGCGCCGGTCACGAACAGTCGCGAGCAATGGCGGACCAAGGCGGTCTTCTCGACCTCCGGCCCCACCATCATGCCGGGCGTATCGCACAGGAACAGGATCGGAATGTCGAAGGCGTCGCAGAGCTGCAGGAAGCGCGCCGCCTTGTCCGAGCCGTCCGAGTCGATGGCGCCGGCAAGGTGGGTCGGATTGTTTGCGACGATGCCGAGCGGCTTGCCTTCGATGCGGGCAAAGGCCGTCACCATGCCCGGCCCGAAGGCACGGCGGATCTCCAGTACCGAGCCCTCGTCGCACAGCGTCGCGATCACGACGCGCACGTCGTAGACGCGCAGCCGGTTCTCCGGAATGACCCGGCGCAGCAGCCGCTGGTCGGCGGCCCGCCATTCCGGCAGCGCGCCCTGGAAGTAGGACAGGTATTTCTTGGCGACCGCGACCGCCTCGGCCTCGTCCTCGACCGCGATGTCGACGACGCCGTTGGGCACCTGCACGCTCATCGGGCCCACTTCCTCGGGCGAATAGACGCCGAGATTGCCGCCCTCGATCATGGCGGGACCACCCATGCCGATCGACGAGTTCTTCGTGGCGATCACCACGTCGCAGCAGCCGAGGATGGCGGCATTGCCGGCAAAGCAGCGGCCGGAGTTGATGCCGACCAGGGGTGCCACGCCGCTGAGGCGCCCAAAGATGTGGAAGGCCATGGTGTTGAGGCCGGCCACCGACTGCACATCGATGTCGCCCGGCCGGCCGCCGCCGCCCTCGGTGAAGAACACCAGCGGGATGCGCTGCTTCTCCACGATCTCGAACAGCCGGTCCTTCTTGTGATGGTTGTTCTTGCCCTGCGTGCCCGCCAGCACGGTGTAGTCGTAGTGCGCGACGGCGACGCGGCTCCGCTCCGGCCCGAACAGCGCGCCGTTGACCCGGCCGATGCCGGTGATCAGCCCGTCGGCCGGCGTCTTCTCGATCAGGTCCTCGATCGTGCGCCGCGTGCGCTGGCTGGCGATGGCGAAGGCGCCATATTCGACAAAGCTGCCGGGATCGACCAGCTCGTCCAGGTTCTGCCGCGCCGTGCGCTGGTTGGTCTTGCGCCGGCGCGCCACCGCCTCGGGCCGCTTCTCGTCGAGGGTCATCGCCCGCCGCTCGAGGTATTCCGCGAGATCGGGCCTCACATGGTCGAGATCGATCTTCTCCTCGGCCGCTGCCCCTTTCACCTCGACATCGGCCTCTTCGACGAACAGCAGCGCATGGCCTTCATAGATCGTCTCGCCCGCCTCGACCGCGATCCGCCGCACATAGCCGCGCGCCGGGCTCTTGATCTCGTGCTGCATCTTCATGGCGTCCATGACCAGCAGCGCCTGGCCCGCCGCCACGGCGTCGCCCTCGGCCACGGCGATGCTGACGATCGTGCCCTGCATCGGCGCCTGGACCGGCACCGTGCCTTCAGGCGCTTCGCTCGCGGCCTCCGGTGCGGTCTGCTGCGTGACCTTGCCGAAGCTCAGCACCGCCAACGGGTCCACGGAATCGACGCGCGCCCCGGCCTGCCGTCCCCCGGGCGCGGCAGCCGCCACCACAGGGAAATAGAGCCCCGATTGCGGCTGGGCCGCCGCCTCGACCAGCGCGCCGGCATGCTCGTCGACGAAGCGCGTGTGCACGCGGTCGGCGCGGAAATCGGGATGGGCGAGCAGCGCCCGCAGGAAGGCGATGTTCGAGGGGGCGCCCTCCAGCCGAAACGCCGCCAGCGCCCGCTCGGCGCGCGCCAGCGCGTCGCCGAAATCCGGTGACGGCGCATGCACGATC
>JAUXRT010000436.1 GCA_030681635.1 Reyranella sp. | reverse complement strand
TGATCGAGCTTGGTTTCGGCGATTTCACGCAGCGCCACGACCGGGTTCTTGTCGCGGTCGCGGTCCAGCGTGATCTGAGCACCCGCCGAAATGTCACGCGCCCGCTGGGCGGCGAACATGACGAGTTCGAAACGGTTGGGGACCTGCACGATGCAGTCTTCGACGGTGACGCGCGCCATGGGCGACCTCTGATTTCCCGGGAGCGGCGGGTTATACGCGCCCCTCATCAAAAGGCAAGGCCGCCAGGAGGGCCTGGACCCCCTCGCCGGTCACGGGATGGCGCCAGTCCGGGGCGAGGTCGGCCAGGGGCCTCAGAACGAAGGCTCTGGTGGCCAGCCGCGGATGTGGCAGGGTTGCCCGCCCTGGGGCCTCAGGGGCAATTTCCCCACGAAAATCGAGTAAATCCAGATCGATCATGCGGGCAGCGTTGGCCACCGACCGGACCCGCCCAAAAGCCTCCTCGACCTCATGGAGAATGGCCAGGAGCTTGTCAGGGCCGAGAGTGGTCCCCACTTCGATGACGGCGTTCTGGTACCAGGGCTGGTCAGACGCCGGCACCGGCGCCGTGCGGTACCAGGGCGATACCCGCAAAACCTGCACGCCACGCCGCCCAAGTTCCCGGAAGGCCGCCTCCAGGGTCTCGCGGGGCGAACCATATGTTGGGTGGGCCAGATTTGCGCCAGCCCCTATGAAAATTGAGTGTCCACAGGCATTCTCCACCAGCAATAACCTCCAACCCCTTGTGATCTATAAGATAATACCCTAGACTTAATACGCGGTAGGAGAGGTGTGGGTTACAGTGCTCCCGCCGCTACATAAATTTTTTCGCTCCCTCTGCGCATATTGTTCCAAAAAGGATAACCGCGATGATAGGCAATTTTTACGAAAACGAGCGCGTCGCTCTCTTCATCGACGGCGCCAACCTCTACTCCGCCGCCCGCGCCCTCGGATTCGACATCGACTATCGCCGCCTGCTCAAGGTGTTTCGCGAGAAGGGCCGGCTGGTCCGCGCCTACTACTACACGGCGCTGGTCGAGGATCAGGAGTATTCGCCGATCCGTCCGCTGATCGATTGGCTGGACTACAACGGCTACACCATGGTCACCAAGCCGACCAAGGAATTCACCGATGCCATGGGCCGCCGCAAGATCAAGGGCAACATGGATATCGAGCTCGCCATCGACGTCCTCGAAATGGCCGAGCATCTCGACCACGTGATCCTGTTTTCCGGCGACGGCGACTTCCGCCGCCTGGTCGAGGCCGTGCAGCGCCGTGGGCTCCGCGTTTCCGTGGTCAGCACCATCAAGTCCGCGCCGCCGATGGTGGCCGATGAGCT
>JAUXRT010000433.1 GCA_030681635.1 Reyranella sp. | reverse complement strand
CGGAAGACCTGCGCATCGGGCCGGAGATCCTGAAGCAGCAGGCCGAGTATTACCGCCGTCTGCGCAACACGCTGCGCTACCTGCTGGGGGCACTCGACGGCTATTCCGCGTCGGAAGCGCTGCCCGAGAAGGAGATGCCGGAGCTCGAACGCTTCGTCCTCCACCGCCTCGTCGAACTCGACGCCGCACTCAGGACGGCCGTGAACGACTTCGCGTTCACGGCGTTCTATACCGAGCTCCATACCTTCTGTGCCGTCGACCTGTCGGCGTTCTATTTCGACATCCGCAAGGATGCGATCTACTGCGATGGCGCTTCCTCGCTGCGCCGGCGCTCGGCGCGGACGGTCATGGCCGAGATCTTCTCGTTCCTGACCGCCTGGCTGGCGCCCATCACCTGCTTCACGGCGGAAGAGGCCTGGCTCGCCCGGCCGCAGGACGTGCCGGACGGCGGGGCCGATTCGGTGCATCTGCGCCTCTATCCGGCCATCCCGGCGGGCTGGCTCGATGCGGCGCTGGGCGAGAAATGGAAGACCGTGCGGGCGCTGCGGCGCGTTGTCACCGGCGCGCTCGAACTGGAGCGGGCCGAGAAGCGCATCGGCTCCAGCCTGCAGGCCGCCCCGCATGTCCATGCCGGTTCGGTTTTCATCGAGGCGCTGAAGGGCCTCGACCTCACCGAGATCTGCATCACCTCGGGCGGCGACCTGATCGAGGTGCCCGACGGCGGCGTGTTGCCGGCGAATGCCTTCACGCTGGCCGACGTGGCCGGCGTTGCGGTCGTGCCGGCGCCGGCGGCCGGCGAGAAATGCGCGCGCTGCTGGCAGGTGCTGGAGGAGGTCGGCAAGTCGGCCGCCCATCCGCTGCTCTGCCAGCGCTGCGAAGGGGCCGTGACGTGAGGCCTGCCTGATGAAACGCCTCGAACTCCAGGCGATGGCCCTGATCATCGTGACGGTATTGGCCGACCAGCTCTCCAAGGAGCTGCTGCTGGGCTACCTGTTGCGGCACGGCCAGACGGTGTCGGTGGTCGACGGGTTTTTCCGCCTGGTCGTGGTGTGGAATAAGGGCGTGAGCTTCGGCATGCTTGGCGGCGACAGGGCCCTGCCACCGTGGGTCCTGTCGGCGGTCGCCGTGGCCGTCTGCATCGGCTTGTTCATCTGGCTGCGACGAACCGACCGGCGGCTCGGCGGCTGGGGCATCGGCCTTGTCATCGGTGGCGCTATCGGCAATGTTGTTGATCGTGCCCGGTGGGGAGCGGTGTTCGATTTCGCCGATTTCCACATGGGCCACTGGCATTGGCCGGCGTTCAATGTCGCTGACTCGGCGATCGTTGTCGGCGTCGGGCTGATGCTCATCGATTCTCTCGTCGGCCAAAAACAACGCGCGCCCTGATGCGGCCATGATCAGCGGACAGAAGCGGACCCTCGAAGGACGGACGATGCAACGGACCAGTCTATTCCCGATGACCCTCCTTGCGCTCGGCGCCCTGGCGATGGGCGGCTGCAGCGCCTTCGAGAACCTGGGCGGCGGCAAGAAAGTGTCGCCCGACGAATTCAAGATCGTCTCGCATTCGCCGCTCACCATGCCGCCGAACGCCGAACTGCGCCCGCCGCGGCCCGGCGAGCCCCGGCCGCAGGAAGTGACGCCGGCTGAGCAGGCCCGCGAGGCCCTGGCACCGCAGACCGCCGGACGTGCGCAGCGCGGCGCCGGCGGCAACGCGCCGCCCGTGGCGGGTGGCGCCTCGGAGCAGGCGCTGGTCGCCAAGGCTGGTCAGGGCGGTATCGATCCCAACATCCGCAGCCGCGTGAACACCGACACGCGCACGATCAACGACAGCGACAAGTCCTTCGTGGATGCCCTGATCTTCTGGCAGGACAAGCCGCCGACCGGCGTCCTGCTCGACCCAGCCAAGGAACAGCAGCGGCTGCGCGACGCCACGGCGGCCGGCCAGACCCCGGCAGGAGCCACGCCCACGATCACGCGACGCAAGCGCGGCCTGCTCGAAGGCATCTTCTGAGTGTGCTGACGCCCCGCCGTCGCCTGCTCGGCGGCCTTGTCGCGAGCGCGGTCCTGGCGCCGGCTGCCCCGGCGCTGGCGAAGCTCCTGACGGTCGGGCGCCGGCCGGCCGAGAGTTTCACGTTGGCCAACGGCCTGCAGGTCGTCGTACTGCCGTCGCGCCGCGCGCCGATCGTGACCCAGATGCTGGTCTACAAAGTCGGCAGCGCCGACGAGGTCTTCGGCCATACCGGCCTCGCGCATTTCCTCGAACATCTGATGTTCAAGGGCACCGACCGGGTCGCCTCGGGCGAGTTCTCGCGCATCGTGTCGCGCAACGGCGGCCGCGACAACGCTTACACCACCTTCGATTCGACCGGCTATCACCAGACCGTGGCACCCGACCGGCTCGACATGGTGATGCGCATGGAAGCAGACCGCATGAACGGCGTGCGCTTCACCGAGCGGGACCTGATCTCGGAGCGCCAGGTCGTGCTCGAGGAGCGCCGCTCCCGGATCGACAACGTGCCGTCCGCCCTGCTCGACGAGGCCACGCGTGAACAGCTGTTCGGACGGCACAAGCCCTATTCCATGCCGGTCATCGGCTATGCCGACGACATCAAGAAGCTGAACATCACCGAGCTGATGGCCTTCTATCGCCGCTTCTACGTGCCCGGCAACGCCGTGCTGATCGTGGCCGGCGACACCACGCCCGCCGCGGTTCACAAGCTCGCGGAGAAGCACTACGGCCCGATCCCGAGCCGCAAGGTCGAGATCCGCCGCCGGCCGACGCAGGGCGGCACCGATCTGCCGCAGCGCGTGAGCCGGGCCGACGCCAG
>JAUXRT010000430.1 GCA_030681635.1 Reyranella sp. | reverse complement strand
GGCGCGTGCCGAGAACATCTACCAGCTCGTCACCAAGGAGCCGGTCGGCCCGGTCGCGGCCTTCACGCCGTGGAACTTCCCGATCAACCAGGTGGTGCGCAAGGCCTCGGCGGCGCTCGCCACCGGCTGCTCGATCATCATCAAGGGACCGGAAGACACGCCCGGCTCCTGCGCCCAGCTCATAAAAGCCTTCGTCGATGCCGGTGTTCCGGCGGGCGTGATCCAGCTCGTCTACGGCGTGCCGTCGGAGATCAGCGAATACCTGATCCCGCATCCGATCATCAAGAAGGTGACGTTCACCGGCTCGACCCCGGTCGGCAAGCAGCTCGCCGCCTTGGCCGGCGCGCACATGAAGCGCGTCACGATGGAACTGGGCGGCCATGCGCCCGCCATCGTGTTCGAGGATGCCGACCTCGAGCAGGCCGTGAACGTGCTGGGCGCCAACAAGTTCAGGAACGCCGGCCAGGTCTGCGTCGCCCCGACGCGCTTCCTGGTGCACGAGAAGGTCTATCCCGAGTTCGTCGAGCGCTTCACCGCCTACGCCAAGAACATGAAGGTCGGCAACGGCCTCGACGCCGACACCAAGATGGGTCCGCTGGTGGCCGAGCGCCGCCTGCATGCGATGGACACGTTCGTGTCCGACGCGATCTCGAAGGGCGCCAAGATCCACACCGGCGGCCAGCGGAAGGGCAACAAGGGCTACTTCTACGAGCCCACCGTCATGACCGACGTGCCGCTCAGCGCCAAGATCATGAACGACGAGCCGTTCGGCCCGCTGGCACCGATCACCCCGTTCAAGGACTTCGACGGTGTGATGAAGGAAGCGAACCGCCTCGATTGGGGCCTCGCTGCCTATGCCTACACCAAGAACACCAAGACGATGGCCCAGGTCGGCGCCGCGTTCGAAAGCGGCATGGTGTCGATCAATCATCACGGGCTCGCGCTGCCCGAGGTGCCGTTCGGCGGCATGAAGGATTCGGGCTACGGCTCGGAGGGCGGTCTCGAGGCGCTCGAGGCCTATCTCAACACCAAGTTCATCAGCCAGCTCGGCATGTAACCGATACCGCCCTCCGCCGTGTCACGGCGGAGGGCTGCCTTCTCTTGCGAAACTTGTCGCCTCTCGGAACGAGGGGCCATCGGCTTCTCGCGTTTTTCCTGCGCGGACCTATACACGGTGCCGTGTTCAAGGAGAGCAAGACGATGAAGCGTAGAAATGCCCTGTCCATTCTCGGCAGCGTGCCGCTCGCGGCGGCCTTCAGCGCTCCGATGCGCGCGCAGGATGCCTATCCCGCCAGGGCGGTGAAGATCCTCGTGCCGTTCGGGCCGGGCGGTTCGACCGACATCATCTCGCGCCTGATCGGCAAGCAGCTCGAGACCGTGACCGGCAAGCCGTTCGTGGTCGAGAACAAGCCGGGCGCCACCGGCATGATCGGCACGACCCAGGTCAAGAACGCGCCGGCCGACGGCTATACGCTGCTGCTGGGCTCCACCAGCACGCTCGCGGCCAACCCCAGCCTCTACAAGCAGATGACCTACGATCCCTCCGATTTCACGACGGTGGGGGTCAACGGTGCGGTCGGCAACTTCATGCTGGTGAACAAGGACGGCCCCTACAAGACGGTGAAGGAGTTCGTGGCCTTCGCAAAGGCCAGCAAGCAGCCGCTGTTCTCGGGCTACGGCAACGCCTCCTCGCGCGTGCCGTCGGCGCTGTTCGAGGTGACGAGCGGCGTGAAGTTCGAGGAGGTCGCCTATCGCGACGCCGTGGCCTCCA
>JAUXRT010000514.1 GCA_030681635.1 Reyranella sp. | reverse complement strand
GAAGCCGGGGTAGGGGCCGAACCGCAGGCAGCGTATGCCGTCGATGATGCGCGTGTCGAGCTGGGTCACCGACATCGGCGGCGAGCCCTGCGCCGCCATGCCGTAGACCTTGGCGGCGTGGCGTTCGGCAACCTCGGGCTTGCCGCAGCGCAGCCAGATGCCGCTCACCGGGAAGCCCGCGAAGCCCTTGGCCTCGGGGATGCCCGACTTCTGCAGCAGCGTGAGTGCCGCGCCGCCCGCGCCCAGGAAGACATAGTGGGTATCGATCGTCCGCTTCTCGCCGGTGGCCTCGTTCTTGACCTCGACGCGCCAGCCGCCGCCCGGCAGGCGGTGCAGATGGGTCACCGTCTGCGAGAAGTGGATCGTGAAATTGTCCTGGCGCTTGAGATAGTTCAGCAGGTTGGTGGTGAGCTGGCCGTAGTTCACGTCGGCGCCACTCACGATGTGGGTGGCGGCGACCGGCTGCTTGGGGTCGCGGCCTTCCATGATCAGTGGCGCCCATTCGGCGATCTTCTTGTGGTCCTCGGAATATTCCATGCCGTGGTAGCAGTGATGGGCGCTCATCGCGGCGTGGCGCTTCTTGAGGAAGGCCTGGCGGTCGGCGCCGATCACGAAGCTCATGTGCGGCACGGGATGGATGAAGTTGTCGGGCGAGGCGATGGCGCCCTTCTTGATCAGGTACGACCAGAATTGGCGCGACATGTCGAATTCGACATTGACCTCCAGCGCCTTGGCGATGTCGATGCTGCCGTCGGCGCGCATCGGCGTGTAGTTGAGCTCGCAATTGGCGGCGTGACCGGTGCCGGCGTTGTTCCAGGCAGCCGAACTCTCCTGCGCTTCGCCTGGCATCTGCTCGATCATCTCGAGCTTGAGGTGAGGCTGCAGTTCCTTCAGGAACACGCCCAAGGTGGTGCTCATGATGCCGGCGCCGACCAGCACCACGTCGACCTTCTCGTTGCTCATGGATTCACCTCTGTAGCCTTGAAGGGGACATGCGCCCCGTGTGCCAGCACGACATAGAGGCGGCGCCACGGCTGGGAATCGACCAGCTTCCAGGAGTGCCCGCCGCCGACCGTATCCTCGGCCAGCAGGACGGTGCCGGGCTTGAGGATGAAGTGCTGATTGGAGCGGGTCTGGAAATCGAGCGTGCCGGAGAGCGTGACCACGAACTGACGGGTGGGGGCGGTGTGCCAGGCGAAGGTTCCGCCCGGCACCGTCTCCTGGAACGACACGCTCGTGACCGGCATAGTGCCGCTCATCAGGTCGCCGCGAACGCCCGATCCGAGGTCGATCCAACCTTCCTGGAAATGCGAATTCTGGTCGTCGCCGGTCCACAGCCGAATGCAGCGGATCATCTCGTTCTTCCTCGCATCGTCGACGACACTTGCTGCAGATGACCGTAGTATGGGCCCCTTCGACTGGCAAGAATCAGGGTCCGGCGTGTCTTCATCCGACAACACTGTCTGGCAGGCCTGTGTCCTGGCGATCGTCGCGGGGTATGCGGATGCCATCGGCTTCCTGACCTTCGGCGCGTTCGCCGGCGCCATGACCGGCAACACCGTGCTGCTGGGCATCGCGCTCGCCGGCGCGCAGTACGCGGATGCCGTGCAAAGCGCCATCATCATCGTATCGTTTCTGGTGGGCGTCGCCTTCAGCGCCATCCTGGGCAGCAAGCTGCCATTGGCGGGGATCCTGGCCATCGAGGCGGCGGCGATCGTGGGCGCGGCGCTGATTGCGCCCCATTTTGCAGCGCCGGTCCTCGCCTTCGCCATGGGGCTGCAAAACGCCACCATGACCCGCTTTTCAGGCACCAGCCTCAACACCGTCTTTCTGACGGGCAACCTGCAGAAAATGATGCAGGACTTTCTTGCCCGCTTCACAGGCTCGCCGAGGCCGGCCGGGACGGGACCCACCGAATCCGCGACGATCGCCTGGGTATGGCTGGCTTATCTTGCCGGCGTGGCGGCGGGTGCGTTCGCCGACCGGCAGCTCACCTATCCCTTGCTGCCCGTCGTGGCGCTTCTACCCCTGGCGCTGGTCCGTCATCCGGCATTTCCAAACAAGCCGGGGATACGCTAAGAACCCGCTACGTCCCCGTAGCTCAGCCGGATAGAGCAGCGGTTTCCTAAACCGGAGGTCGGAGGTTCGAATCCTCTCGGGGACGCCAAAACACCCCGGATCGGCCGATCATTCCTCTGTCATATTGTGATTGCACAAGATCGAGCAAAAAATTCCTTTGGGGTCATAGCGACGTTTTAAAGTCGACCAGGCCGTGTAGTCGGTGCCGAAGTGCGCCGCCCAATAATTGGGAGACAAATCTGATCCCAAAAATCCGGATAAATAACGTTTACCGCCCTTGGCCAAGAGCCGTTCATCCATCTTCCGAATCGCCTCAAGACAACCAGGCACCAGCGCGTGAGGCACTCCGGGATTGAGAATCATCACGGAAAAAAAATCCGCGTGGCCCGGCCCCATGAAGAAGCCCGCCGGCTGCCTTCCGGAAATTGGCACCAAATGCACCATGGTTGCGAAGTACAAGGGCAACGAACGGAGCAAATAATCAAGTTCCGACACGACGACATCATGAGTCACGAGGCATTCGTACCAGGGATGCTGCAACTCCCACTGCCCGGACGTTTTCATCGCTTGAATGCGAGGTTCGTGACGAAACAGGTAAGATTCCATCGTCTCATCTTGGCAATGTGAGACTTTCCAGGGCTTTATATCGTTTCCGAAATTAGTCAGCTCGGGGGGCAAACTATCGTATTCGAAAGAGACCTGCAGAGAGAAGAGCCATTCGGCGAACGGTTGGCGCCCCGTTGCGGTCACTTTTGCGCCTGCCAGCGCAGGTGAGCAAAACGCTTCGATAAAGTCAGCATGGTGCTTGAAGACTGCGAGATCTTTCAGCCATTGCTCTCTGTCTGTGTATGACAAAAAGAATGTGCGCACTTGCCGGCCGCAAGGCCTTAACTGAACCGCAACTTTTGTTATGACGCCGAATTGGCCCTGGCCGCCAAGGCAGGCACGGAACAAGGGCGACGTGGCATCAACCTGTTGAATTTCCCCGTTTGCCGTTGCCACCTCGAGAGCATGCACATGAGAAGCTGCGACCCCGTGTTTAAACGATGCCGCGCCCACTCCGCCGACGGAAATAAGACCTGCGATCGACAAGTTGAGATTGTAGGGGGTGACAAACGGTACGCGCGATTCTTTCAATGTCGCCGCGAGCAAAGCAGACCAGCTTGCGTTGGCATCGACCCAAATGAATGAGTCGTTCTGTTCATGAACCGCATCAAACAGATTCATTCGCAGCGTCAAGCCTCCTGCAATAGGCAGGGACTGACCCGATTGACTAAGGCCATTGGCCCGGACTGTCACCGGCAGGCAGTTTTCATCGGCGTAGGTGATCACGTGTTGGAGAGCTTGGGTCGTCGGAGGAGAAAAAACGGCGGCCGGCTTGGAGTATGCCAACCCGCCGAAATCTACGCTGAACAAACCAAGTGAATGCTCGTCGCTGAGTATTTTAAGTCCGGTTTGTTGTTCGCAATGCTCGATGTGGTGCGCAGTCCACGGCGACAGCGGCATCCTGGAAATCCTCTTATCGTGCCAGCTCCAGCCGGTGACTGCAGGCGGCGACCAAGCCGTCGAACATCTTGTGAAAATCGTCGTAGCATCGGTCAACCAGCTGTATTGCGTCCTGGCGGATTTTCACTGGCAGGGGAGCGGCATACAATGCGTGCTCGTCCTCCACCTCGAACATGGCGTGCGAGAGCTCCGCATCCAAATGGGAGCGGGCGAAGTACTTCAGTTTACTTCCTTCTCCGATTTTATCGACTTGGTCGGCCACTTTCCCAAAGAACACATGGCCCGACGATTCTATGACAAACAATAGAACGATGTTCAGCCACTCACTTTCGCTTTTGTAAACTTCGGCGAGAATAGCGTATGCCGGATCCCGCATGGGGCGAGTTTCCTTGCCGAACAACCAGCGAATATCTACGTCGTTGGTAGTCTTGTTGCTCAGATAGCTCCTGTCGTGCAGGAACCAAAGTTCGTGGCCGGCATCTTCCACTCGATGGTGGTGAGCGATCATTTTCAGATGAGGATCGGTAATCCGCTCTTCATTCAGGCGTAGGACATCCTGAAAAGTCATGATCCAAAAGGTTAGCTCGGGCACAAAATAATCGAGTTCCTTCAAACTCTTCATTTGTTTCAAAACGTCGAAGAACTGGTGATTCTCGAACGCTTTTTGTTTGAGGTCGATGTGAGCTTGTACTGTTTTCATAATGATTCCCGTAACTCTAAGAGTCTAAGCGGTTTCAGTCTGGTCGTGCGTTTGAGCTAGAGATTTGTCGTATTCATGCATCAATTCATCGACACGCAACCAATCGACATCGGCCGGTTGCGTGGCCTGATTGCAAATTCTATCGAGCAAAGTGCTTTGCAGACGCCCATGCGCCAAAGCTGTCGCATAGTTCGTGTTGGTGAACATGACCAATACATGTTTGGAGACGTATCGATCCGGATAGCGCTGCATCAAATGCTGTTCCAACTGCTTCTTGAAATTGAAGCGCTGGTTGCGAATTCCCATCTGAATTTCATTATGATTGTCTGTCGACATTTCCGAAACGGCATCAGTGTTCGGCTTGCGCGCCAGATAGAACGCAGGCATGACCCGCGACCAGTCGTCGTGATAAAGGTCGAGGAATTCGTTCAGTATGCGGCAGTCTTCAAACCCGCTATTCATTCCCTGGCCGAAGAATGGAATGAGCCCGTGTGCCGCATCTCCGATTAGCAGGCATTGGTCGTCATGATGCCACGGCGCGCACTTCACGGTACTCATGTGGCCTACGGGGTGATTCAGAAAATCGCCTGCCACATCGGGCACCATCGGAGCAATGTCCGGAAATGCCTTCTCGAAGAACGCCTTGATGCGGGGCGCGTTGTCCAGAGAGGAAAAACTGTTCTCTCCCTCCAGGGGTAGGAACAAGGAGCCGGTTACCGAATTGTCGAGGTTGGGATTTCCCAGGAGCAGGAGAGAATCCCTTGGCCAAAGATGCAAATGCTCACGAGCAAGATGATTCGATGAAGCGCTGGAAATCGCAATTTCCTTGTAGCCGTCTGAAATGAACTCTCTTGAAGTTGATACCAGGCCTTGCTGTTGGAGTGATGTCCTGACCTGCGAGCTCGCTCCGTCAGCGCCGATCACGCGTTGATAAGCATAGGTGAACTGACTGCCATCCGACCGTATAAAATTTGCTTCTTTTCTTGAAACATCCAGATGCAACAGCCGCGTGTTGAAGTGCCACCGGATCAGCGGAAACTTGTCCGCTTCATCCAAGAGTATTTTGTTCAGATCGGTTCGCTGAATCGCATTGATGTACTCATCATGATGGCGACCAAATGCCTGATACTTTACGTCGCCTTTCTCGTCGTGAATCGCCCGGGCACGCATCGGTACCATTAGTTCTTTGACTATCGGCAAGATGCCGGCTCCGGACAATCCTGTGATGCCACGGCATGACATGGCCAAATTTATGGAGCGCCCAATATCGGATCCGGCCACGCGGCAATCGGATCGAGACTCGAACACGTCAACCTCGTAGCCACGCCGCGCCAGATAAATGGCCAATAGACTGCCAACCAAACCCGCGCCGATGATGCTGACAGTCTTCACGTCGTGACTGCCTCAAACAAGCAGCCACGATTTGGAATCCCGCACTCGATGCATTCGTGCAAATGGACGCTTCCACTTGTCGCGCCCTGATCGAAGTTACGCGCCGTTCGGCTGGGTTGAACAATCTTATTGCAGATCACAGGCTAGGTTATGGCACGGCTCTGTCGCAGGCGCGACAGAATCCCGGGAATGTCGGCGTATCGTTCGCCGCGCTCCGCGATGCCGAGAACCTTCCGGCCGGGCACAGCGCACCCAGGAGATCGCCGTGGCGATCCGTGACGTGTCCAGTCCAGCGGCGTCCTGCGCGCTCTATCCGAAGGGCTGTGGGACGCCCTTCTTGCGGCAGAGGAGGCCCGCGGCGCTCGTCAAATCCGATGCGGGCAGCCACGAAAAACGCCCTCCGGCACGCCATTCACACCACGCAGCCATGATGCGCCGATGACACCAGCCGGATGTACTTGTCGTGGACCGAGCCCGGACGGACTCGTCCGGCCGGATCGGGGGCTCGCCACTCGGCCATGCGCCGGGCGAGTTCCGCGTCGGAGACGTCCAGGTTGAGGGTCCGGGCGCCGGGATCGATGACGATCGTGTCGCCGTCGCGGACGGCCGCAATCGGACCGCCGCGCGCCGCTTCCGGCGAGATGTGCCCGATCAGGATACCGTGGCTCACCCCGGAGAAACGACCGTCGGTGATCAAGGCGACGTCTTCTCCGAGGCCTCGTCCCTGCAACTGGATCGTGAGCATCACCATCTCCGGCATGCCGGGTCCGCCGACGGGACCCACATTGCGGACGACGATGACGGTGCCGGGCACGATCTGGCCGGCGCGGATGGCCTTCATCGTCTCGGCTTCGGACTCGAACACCCGGGCGGTGCCGCGGAATTCGCCCTTTTCCAAGGTCTTGCCGCTGAGCTTCAGCAGGCAACTTTCGGGCGCGAGATTGCCCTTCAGGACGCTGATGTGATTGTTCGGTGCGGCGACAGGCTTGGCGACCGGAAAGACGATGTCCTGGCGGGGCATCTGCTCCAGCGTCGGAACCTCGGCCAGGTTCTCGGCCAGGGTCTTGCCCGTGACGGTCATCACGTCGCCATGCAACAGGCCGGCGCGCAGCAGTTCCTTCATCACGATCGGCACCCCGCCGATCGCATGCAGGCTCGCCATCGCATAGGGTCCGTGCGGCTGCAGGTTGGAGATCAACGGAATTTTCTCGCCGATCTGCTGGATGCGTTCGATGCCGATCGGCACCTGGGCCTCGCGCGCGATGGCCAGCAGGTGCAGGTACATGTTGGTGGAACCGCCCATCGCGTAGACTGTCGCGATCGCGTTCTCGAAGGCGCGTTCGGTCATGATGTCGCGCGGGCGGAGCCCCGCTTCGATCAGCCGATAGAGCGCATCGACCGATGTGTGCGCCTGGGTCCGGACGTCGGCGTGGATGTCGCTCTTGGCATCGTAGTCGGCGGGATGCGAGGCGCCGCGCGGCAGCATCATACCCATCGCCTCGGCGATCGTGCTCATCGTATTGGCCGTGAACATCGCGCCACAGGTGCCGCTGCCGGGCATGACGTTGCGTTCGAGCTCGAGCAGTTCCTCGCCCGATATCCGGCCGGCCTCGTTGGCGGCGCGGCCCTCGACGTAGTCCATGATCGTCAGGTTGTTGCCCTTGGCCGCCCAGCCGCCAAACGCCACTTTCCCGGGCGAGCTGGTGCCAGGATAGAGTACCAGCCCGAA
>JAUXRT010000414.1 GCA_030681635.1 Reyranella sp. | reverse complement strand
CATCTACACGTCGCTGGTCGCCCTGGTGCAGGAGGACATGAAGAAGCTGATCGCCTATTCGTCGATCGCCCACATGGGATTCGTTACGATCGGCGCCTTCGTCATGAACATGCAGAGCGTGCAGGGTTCGATCTTCCAGATGCTGAGCCACGGCATCGTCTCGGCCGCGCTCTTCCTTTGCGTCGGCGTCGTCTACGACCGCATGCATACCCGCGAGATCGCGGCCTACGGCGGCCTGGTGCACCGGATGCCGCGGTACGCCTTCACGTTCATGTTCTTCACCCTGGCGAGCGTCGGCTTGCCGGGCCTGTCGGGCTTCGTCGGCGAATTCCTGGTCCTGGTCGGCACCTTCAAGGCCAATACCTGGGTGGCGTTCCTGGCCACGACCGGAATCATCCTGGGGGCGGCATATGCCCTTTGGCTTTACCGCAAGATCATTTTTGGCGAACTGACCAAGGACTCGCTGAAGGGCATCCTCGACATGAACCGCCGCGAGATCGCGCTGTTCCTGCCGCTGATCCTGATCACGCTTTGGATGGGCATCTATCCCAGCTCTTTCCTCGATCCGATGGCGCCGGCGGTCGACAAGTTGATCGGCGACTATCAGGCCGCCCTGAAGCTCGCCCGCACTGCGGCGTTGGTGCCGTGAGCGGCCGGGAGTGATGAATATGATTGTCGGTCTGGAATCCTGGACGCTGGCACGGCCGGAGATCTTCCTCGCGGCGGCAACGCTGCTGTTGCTGATCTACGGCGTGGTGAAGGGCGAGAGGTCGACTCCCGTCGTGTCGGTGGCGACGGCGGTCGTGCTGCTGGTGACGGCAGTGCTGCTTTTCACCCCATACCGCGAAGGGACGGCGTTCGCTTCGCTCTTCATCGTCGACCGGCTGACGACCACCATGAAGGCCATGGTGCTGATCGGCGCTGCCGTCGCGGTCCTGCTGTCGCGCGCCTATTTCGAACAGGTCAAGGCATGGCGCTTCGAGTATCCGCTGCTGGTCGCGTTGGCGACTCTCGGCATGATGCTGATGATTTCGGCCAACGATCTCATGTCTCTCTACGTCGGGCTCGAACTGCAGTCCCTGGCGCTTTACGTCATCGCGGCCTTCCAGCGCGACAATCTGCGGTCGACCGAAGCCGGTGTGAAGTACTTCGTCCTGGGCTCCGTCGCCTCCGGCATGCTGCTGTTCGGCGCATCCTTGATCTACGGCTTCTGTGGCGGCACCGCCTTCGTTCAGATTTCGCAGGCACTGCTCGATGGCAAGGCCGCCGAGTTCGGGACCATCGTTGGCTTGGTGTTCGTGGTCGCGGGCCTCGCCTTCAAGGTCTCGGCCGTGCCCTTCCACATGTGGACGCCCGACGTCTATGAGGGCGCGCCGACGCCGGTGACGGCGCTGTTTGCGGCGGCGCCCAAGATCGCGGCCATCTCGCTGATGGTTTCGGTCCTGATGGGGCCGTTCAGGCCGTTGTTCCTGCAGTGGCAGCAGATCATCGTTGTCGCTTCCGTCCTGTCGATGGCATTGGGCGCCTTCGCGGCGCTCCGCCAGCCGAACATCAAGCGACTGATGGCCTATTCGTCGATCGGCAATGTGGGCTACGTGCTGCTGGGACTGGCGAGCGGCAGCGAAAAGGGGATCCAGGCGATCGTCTTCTATCTCGCCATCTACCTGGTCATGACATTGGGCGTGTTCGCCACGATCCTGATGATGAAGCGCCGCGGCGTCATGGTTGAGGAGATCTCCGACCTGGCGGGATTGGCCAAGAGCCAGCCGATGATGGCCTTCGCCATGCTGCTGTTCATGTTCTCGCTGGCCGGCATTCCGCCGCTCGCGGGCTTCTGGGGCAAGCTCTACATCTTCATGGCGGCAGTCGAAGCCAGCCTGTTCATTCCCGCCGTTCTGGGTGTGCTCGCCTCCGTGGTCGCGTCCTACTACTACCTGCGCATCGTCAAGGTGATGTACTTCGACGAGGAAGCCGACTCCCTCGATCGCACGCCGTTCGGCGTCTACCGCGCCGTGGCATTTGTGGCTGCTGTGCTGGTCGCGGTGTTCTCGCTGGCGCCGCAGCCGCTCAGCCTGATCGCGGCGGCAGCGGCAAAAGGCCTATTCCCATGATCCCTGCGCCCGTCCTGCCGGACGGGTGGACGCTGGTCGCGCTGGACAGCGTCGGCAGCACCAATGATGAGGCGGCACGCCTGGCCGAAGCCGGTGCCGCCGAGGGAACGGTTGTCTGGGCGCGCGAGCAGACGGGCGGGCGCGGTCGCCGGGGCCGCCACTGGGCCTCGCCCGTCGGCAACCTCTACAGTTCGACCATCCTGCGGCCCGACAGTCCGGCGCCGCGTGCCACCGAACTCGGATTTGTTGCCGCCCTCGCGGTCGCCGACATCGTTCCGGCCGGCCGTGAGACCAGGGTGAAATGGCCAAACGATGTGATGGTCGATGGCGGCAAGATCGCGGGCATTCTGCTGGAGAGTTCGATCGGGCAGGGCGGCCTGGTCGAGCACGTCGTTGCCGGCATCGGGATCAATGTGGCCTTCGCCCCGCAGTTGCCGGAGATGCGCTATCCAGGCGCGGCGCTCGGCGGGTCGGTCGAGGCGGCTCTGCAAGGACTGACGCAGGCGCTGGCCCGGAGGCTTGCCGAATGGCGTCGCCATGGCTTCGAGACCGTGCGGGCGGCGTGGCTTGCCAAGGCCGGGCCGCTTGGTGCCGATGTCGATGTCAGGCTGGGAGAAGAGCTGGTGCGCGGCCGCTTTGCCGGGCTGGACGGCGAAGGTGCCTTGTTGCTGGATACGACGGCCGGGCGGCGCAAGATCGTGTCGGGTGAATTGCTGGGCCGGGCGGCCTGAGGAGAACGGGCGATGCTGCTCGCGATTGATGTCGGCAACACCAATTCCAAGTTCGCTGTGTTTGACGGCGACAAGATTGTCGCGCAGTTCCGCCTGCGCACGGAAGCCAAGCGCACGGCCGACGAGTATGCCGCCTGGCTGACCCAGCTCATGGACCTGCAGGGCTTCGATCCGCATTCGATCAAAGGGGCGATCCTGGCCAGCGTCGTGCCATCGGTGAACCCGCACATCCGCCGCCTCTGCGAGACCTATTTCAGGACCAAGCTGCTGATCGTGGGCGAGCCGGACTGCGAGCTTGGAATCAAGATCCTGATCGATCGACCGCAGGAAGCCGGCGCCGACCGCCTGGTGGGCGTGATCGCGGGCCACAAGAAATACGGCGGGCCGCTGATCACCATCGACTTCGGCAGCGCCACCACCTTCGATCTCGCCGACAAGGATGGCAATTTCATCGGTGGCGTCTTTGCCCCGGGCGTCGAACTCACGATCGAGGCTTTCTACCTGATGACCGCCCGGTTGCCGCGCATCCGCGTCGAGAAGCCGGCCAAGGTCATTGGCAAGAACACCGTGGCCAACATGCAGTCGGGCATCTTCTGGGGCTACGTCGGCCTGATCGAGAGCCTGATCCGGCGCATCCGCGCGGAGTATGGCGAGCCCATGAAGGTGGTGGCGACCGGCGGGCTCGCCGCCGTGTTCAAGGACGAGATCGGTCTGTTCGATGCCATCGAGCCGGACCTGATGTCACTCGGTCTCCTGGAGATCTGGCGCCGCAACAACAAATGACCGTCCCGTCGCACGAAGAGTTGCTGTTTCTCGCCTTGGGCGGTGCCGGCGAGATCGGGATGAACCTCAATCTCTATGGCCATGCCGGCAAGTGGCTGATGCTCGATCTCGGCATTGCCTTTGGTGACGACAGCATGCCGGGCGTCGAGGTCATCATGCCCGATCCCGGCTTCATCGAGGAGCGGCGCAAGGATCTGATCGGGATCGTGCTCACCCATGCGCACGAGGACCATCTGGGAGCGGTGGCGGATCTTTGGCCGCGCCTGAAGGCACCGGTCTACGCCACGCCGTTCGCGGCCTCGGTGCTGCGGCGCAAGCTCACCCAGGCCGGCCTGGTCGACGAGGTCCGGATCACGGAAATTCCGTTGCGGGGAAAGTTCAGCCTCGGGCCGTTCGACCTCGAGATGATCACCATGACGCATTCGATCCTCGAGCCGAATGCACTCGCCATCCGCACCAAGTTCGGCACCATCTTCCATACCGGCGACTGGAAGATCGATCCCGAGCCGCTGATCGGCGACCTGACCGACGAGGCGATGCTGAAGCGCATCGGCGATGAGGGCGTGCTGGCGATGGTATGCGACAGCACCAACGTCTTCGTCGAAGGCGAGGCCGGGTCCGAAGCCATGGTGCGGGCCAATCTCAAGAAGCTGGTGAAGGGCCGGAAAGGGCGGATCGTCGTCACCTGTTTTGCGTCCAATCTGGCTCGGGTCGAGAGCATCGCGCTGGCCGCGGTCGCGGCAGGGCGCCATCCTGTACTGTCCGGCCCGGCGCTGCTGCGCATGATCGAGGCGGCCCAGGAATGCGGCTATATGCTCGACTTTCCCGAGTGCCTCAGTCCGCAGGACGGGGCTCACCTGCCGCCGGACAAGGTGCTGTTCATCTGCACTGGCAGCCAGGGCGAGGCGCGCGCCTCCATGGCCAAGATCGCCAACGACGAGCACCGGGATATCGTGCTGGAGGAGGGCGACACCGCGATCTTCTCCTCGCGTGTCATTCCCGGCAACGAACGCTCGGTCGGACGCCTGCAGAACGCCCTGATGGCGCGCGGCGTGGAAGTCATTACCGACCGCGAGGCTGACATTCACGTTTCCGGCCATCCTGCACGCGATGAACTGGTGCGGGTCTACCAATGGGTGCGGCCCCGGATCGCCCTGCCGGTCCATGGCGAGGTCCGTCACATGGTCGAGCACGCAGCCCTCGCCCGGACCTGCCAGGTGCCGGAAACGATTGTGGCCCCCAACGGCACCCTGGTGCGGCTGGCCCCTGGCCCGGCCGAGATCATCGGCCATGTGCCGGCGGGCCGGCTGGCCCGCGACGGCGATGGCCTCGTGGCGTTGGATGGCAGTTCCTTGCGCGAGCGGCGCAAATTGCTGTGGAACGGCAGCGCCGCGGCGACCCTGGTGATCGATGGCAAGGGCCGCGCCGTGGCACCGCCCAAGGTGTCGTTGCGCGGCATCGAGGACGAGGACGGCGCGCTTGCCAAGGCCATTGTCGCGGGTCTGCGCGAGATGTTGGCCGACCTTAGTCCATCTGAACGGAGTGACGACGGACGGATCGAAGAGGCCGCCCGCCAGGCCGTCCGGCGCGTCGTGCGCGCACACCTGGGCAAGAAGCCGTTGACGGACGTCCACATCGTCTGCATCTAAACCTCGAGACTGCCTGGAGAGCTGGATGATCGGACGCCTGAACCACATCGCCATTGCCGTTCCCGACCTCGCCAAGGCCACGGAGCTCTACCGCACCGTCATGGGTGCCAAGGTAAGCGCTCCCAAGGCTCAGCCGGCGCACGGGGTGACGGTGGTGTTCGTGGAGTTGCCCAACACCAAGATCGAGCTGCTGCATCCGCTGGGGGAGAAGTCGCCGATCGCGAACTTCCTCGCCCGCAATGCCGATGGCGGCATCCACCATGTCTGCTACGAGGTCGAGGACATCTACGCCGCCCGTGACAAGCTCAAGGCCCAGGGCGCTCGGGTGCTGGGCGATGGTGAACCCAAGATCGGCGCGCACGACAAGCCGGTGCTGTTCCTGCATCCCAAGGACTTCACGGGTACGCGGATCGAACTCGAGCAGGTCTGAGAGGAGCTGCGCCATGGGCTGGGCCACCGGTGTCATGGTCTACATCGTCATCTGGTGGACGGTACTGTTTGCCGTGCTGCCGCTGGGCGTCCGTCGCGTCGAAAAGCCGGGCAAAGGCGAGGAACACGGGGCCCCGGAACGGCCGGAACTCGTGCGCAAGGCCATCATCACCTCGGCCGTCGCCGCCGTGCTCTGGCTGGGGTTTTATGTGCTGCATTGGGCCGACATCTTCAGCTTCCGCAGGCTGGTCGACGGTAGTTAATCTAAATCATTAAGACTGAGCCTTAATGCTTTGAGATAAAAAGGAAACGGCGGGCTTTTGGCCCGCCGCTCTTCTACCCCGAAACTCGTCGTTCGGCGGCTTAAGCCGCTCTCCTCCCTAAACTCAGGCAGCGCCCAAGAGGTAGACTCTCTAGCGCGGCCCCCTGGGCTTGCCAAGACCTTTTCTTTCGATCGTCAGGCTCCCACAGAACAATTGTTAGGATACGAGGTCGTTCGACGACAAACAAATTTCACTGCACATCGATGATCATCCGATGACCACGTATTTGATCACGAACAGCGCAGCGAGAATCGCGACCGCAGGATGGACGTCTGCGTAGCGGCCCGCGGCGAGCTTGATGCCGGCGTACGAAATGAATCCGAAGGCGATGCCGTCGGCGATCGAGAAGGTGAACGGCATGGCGATCGCGGTGATGACCGCAGGCGCCGCTTCGGTGATGTCGTTCCACTCCACTTCGGTAAGGCCACGCGCCATCAAGCAGGCGACATAGAGCAGGGCAGGCGCGGTGGCGTAGGCAGGGATGGAGGCGGCCAGCGGCGCGACGAACAACGCCAGCAGGAAGAGAATGCCGACCGTTGCCGCCGTAAGGCCCGTGCGGCCGCCGGCATTGATGCCCGATGCGCTCTCGATGTAGCTCGTGGTCGTCGAGGTGCCGACGGCGGCGCCGATCATGGCGGCCGCGCTATCAGAGATCAGCGCGCCCCGCAGGCGCGGAACGGTACCGTCCGGCCGCATGAAACCGCCGCGATGGGCCAGTGCGATCAACGTTCCGGTATTGTCGAACAGGTCGACGAACAGGAAGGCGAAGACCACGGTCACCAATCCGACCTGGAGGGCGCCGGCGATGTCCATCTGGAGAAAGACGGGGGCAATCGAGGGCGGCATGTCGAATATCCCCTCGAACTTCTGCTGCCCGGCCAGGATCGAGATCACCGTCACGACCAGGATGCCGATGATGACCCCGCCCATGACGCGGCGGTATTCGAGCGCCACGATCAGCGCAAAGCCCAGGGTGGCCATGAGAACGGGCCAGCTGACCAGCTTGCCGTGCGTCACGAGGGTTTCCGGGTTGGCGACGACGATGCCGGCATTCTTAAGGGCGATCAGGGCAAGGAACAGGCCGATGCCGGCGGCGATCGCCATCTTGAGCGACTTCGGGATGGCGTTGACGATCCATTCCCGGATCGGCAGCACGCTGATGATGAAGAAGATGATGCCTGAAAGGAACACGCAGCCCAGCGCCACCTGCCAGGTATGGCCCATGCCGCCCACGACCCCGAAGGCAAAGTAGGCATTCAGGCCCATGCCCGGAGCGAGGGCGATCGGGTAATTGGCAAGGAAAGCCATCAGCATGCAGCCGATTGCGGCGGCCACGCAGGTCGCGGTGAACACCGCGCCGAACGGCATCTTGGCCGCGCTCAGGATCGCCGGATTGACGAAGATGATGTAGGCCATCGTCAGGAAGGTCGTGATCCCGGCCACGACCTCCGTTCGAACGCTGGTCTTGTTCTCGCTCAGCTTGAAAACCTGTTCGAGCATCCCTGTTCTCCCCCTGAAGTCGCGCTGAGTGTGCGGGCATTGCCCTGTGCAAAACCAGCCAGGGCCCGCCAGGTTTGCCTTTGCAGGGCCCGTTCCCTACAGTCCGCCGCACCCCAAGACGCCCCGAGCGAGGACCGATTTAGCATGCGGATGAGCCAGTATTTCCTGCCGACCTTGAAGGAGAATCCGGCCGAGGCCCAGATCGTGTCACACCGGCTGATGCTGCGTGCCGGCCTCGTCCGGCAGACCAGTGCCGGCATCTACGCCTGGCTGCCGCTTGGTTTTCGCGTCCTGAAGAACATCGAGCGGATCGTGCGCGAAGAACAGAACGCAGCAGGTGCCCAGGAAGTGCTGATGCCGACCATCCAGTCGGCCGACCTGTGGCGCGAGAGCGGGCGCTACGACGCCTACGGGGCGGAAATGCTGCGTATCAAGGACCGTCACGACCGCGAGATGCTGTTCGGGCCGACCAACGAGGAGATGATCACCGTTCTCTTCCGCGATGGTGTGAAGAGCTATCGCGACCTGCCCAAGAACCTCTATCACATCCAGTGGAAATTCCGGGACGAGGTACGGCCGCGTTTCGGCGTCATGCGCGGGCGCGAATTCCTGATGAAGGACAACTACTCGTTCGACATCGACCGAGCAGGCGCCATCCGGTCCTACAACAACATGTTCGTGGCCTATCTTCGCACTTTCGCCCGGATGGGCCTGAAGGCAATCCCGATGCGCGCCGACACAGGCCCGATCGGCGGCGACCTCAGCCACGAGTTCATCATCCTGGCCGAGACCGGCGAAAGCGCCGTGTTCTGCCACAAGGGGTTGATTGACAAGGATATCCTCGGCCGCACGATCGATTACGCGGCCGATCTGCAGCCGATCGTGAACGAATGGACGTCGCTCTACGCCGCGACGGACGAGAAGCACGACAAGGATGTTTTCGAGAAGATTCCCGAAAGCGAGCGTCTTGCCGCGCGCGGCATAGAAGTCGGCCATATTTTCAACTTCGGCACCAGGTACTCCAAGCCGATGAATGCAGTCGTGGCGGGTCCCGGTGGCGAACAGATAACGGTCGAGATGGGCTCCTATGGTATCGGGGTGTCGCGCCTGGTGGGCGGCATCATCGAAGCGAGCCACGACGCGGCCGGCATCGTCTGGCCGGAGTCCGTCGCTCCCTTCAAGGTCGCCATCGTCAACCTGAAGCCCGACGACGGTGCAGTCTCGGGTGCCTGTGCGAAGCTCTATGACACCCTGCAGGCAAAGCGCGTCGAAGTCCTGCATGACGACCGTGACCTGAGGCCTGGCGCGAAGTTCGCCGACATGGATCTGATCGGCATACCTTGGCAGATCATCGTTGGCCCCAAGGGGCTGGCTGCCGGCAAAGTCGAACTCAAGAACCGCAGGACCGGCGCACGCGAGGAGTTGCCAATCGATCAACTCGCGCAGCGGTTCGGCTGAAGCGGGAGACACCGCCCTTATGGCCTTCGCCGCCGTCGAGCGCCTGATCGCCTTCCGATATTTGCGGGCGCGCCGCGAAGAAGGCTTCATCTCGGTGATCGCTGGCTTCTCGCTGGTCGGGATCACATTGGGTGTCGGCACCCTGATCGTGGTCATGGCCGTGATGAACGGTTTTCGTGTTGAGATGCTGCGGCAAATGTCCGCCATCAGCGGTCAGCTCGGTGTCCAGGGAAGCCGCGACGGCCTGGACGCCACGCCGGATCTGCTGGCTCGCATCAAGGCAGTTCCAGGTGTCCTCAGCGCTACCCAATCCGCCGAAGGTCAGGTCATGGCGGTCGCGGGCGATCGGGTCCGGGGCGTGGTCCTTCGCGGCATGCGGCCCGAGGACTTCCGCGCCCGCGTGCCGCTGGCCGCGGCGATCGACGGCCCTC
>JAUXRT010000399.1 GCA_030681635.1 Reyranella sp. | reverse complement strand
GCGGCGGGCGTGCTGCTGTCGGGCCTGCTGCTGTGGGAAGTCGTGGTGCGCGGCAATCTCTCCCTCTCCATTGCCTTCCTCGAGGAGATGTGGTCGCGCAACCACGGTCATCTGTTCGTGAGCCCGATCCGCTCCTGGGAGATGGCGACCGGCATCATCATCGCCGCGCTCCTGCGCACGCTGCTGGGCCTGATCCCGGTGTCGCTGATGGCCTGGGCCTTCTTCGGCTACAACATCTATTCGCTCGGCCTGCCGCTGATCGCCTTCTTCGCCATCCTGCAGATGTTCTCCTGGTCGATTGGGCTGGCCATGTCGGGCATGATCATGCGGGTCGGCCAGAGCGCGGAGAGCTTCGCCTGGGCCGCCGTCTTCATCCTGATGCCGGTGAGCGGTGTCTACTATCCTGTTTCGGTGCTGCCGCAGTGGCTGCAGGTGATCTCGTGGGGCTTGCCGCCGGCCTATGTCTTCGAGGGCATGCGCGCCATCCTGGCCGAGAAGATTGTGCACTGGGACATGCTGGGCATCGCCTTTGGCCTGTCGGTGGTCTACCTGGTCATCGGCTTCCAGATTTTCCAGTGGTTCTTCCGCGCCTCGCGGCGCGCCGGTACACTGCTGGGCCAAGGCGAATGAAGGAGACGAGGCGAGTGACGACGATCCGAACCCTATGTGCCGTTCTGCTCGCCTCAGGTATTTCGGCCTGTACCACCACCGGCCTCACCACCAAGCCCCAGCCGACCCCGCCGCTGTGGACCTCGTCCTACAACGTTGGCTACACGGTCATGGCGAACTGCCTTGCCGCGCAGCCGATCAGCGGCTTCACGGGAGTGCCGCAGATCGAGGCCAACACGGCGATCGTGACGCTCTCCCTGAACGACGGCACGCAGATGAATATCCGGTTCATCGTGACGCGGACGGGGCCCGGCAGCAGCGTCGTGGAGTGGCGGCGCCTGTTGACGGTCGGTGGATGGGAGCCGATCGACAGCGAAGCCCGCAATCGCGCCGACGCCTGCGGCGGACTTTCCTGAGCTGCACTCAGCGCGCGTTCAGCACCTGCTGGCAGGCTGCTGGCAGTTTCGGCCTATAGGGTTTGACGGGCGTGCCGGCAGGTGGCGGCGTGATCGGCGCCTTGCGGAACCATGAATCGAGCGCCTCGCCGCAGCCGTCGTCGTCGGAATAGGTGGCCTGAGGCTGGCACTGCGGATTGCCCGGCGGGCAATAGAGCCTGACATGGAAATGCTCGTCGTGGCCGTACCAGGGCACGAGCTTGCGCAACCAGGCACGATTGCCGGTCGCGGTGTTGCAGATCCGCTGCTTGATCCACTTGTTCACGAACATGCGGTCGAGATTGGGCATTTCCGCTGCCGTGCGCAGCAGCACGACATGCTGCTGGGTAAAGACGGTGTCGTCGATGCCGCCATCGTCGCCGCGCACCAGCGATCGCAGGCGAGGATTTTCGCGTTGGGCCGGGGCGAGGCGGGCGCCGGGCTGGCGCTCGAACCAGATGTCGGCATCGAGGCCGATCTGGTGGCTGGCATGGCCGGAGGGCGCCGGCCCGCCGCGCGGCTGGCCGATGTCGCCGATATAGAGGTGGCTCTGGCCCGCGGCGCGCACCTTCTCGGAGAGCGTCCTGATGAAATCCACCGTGACCGGCTGGCCCCAGTAGCGGTTGCGGCTGACGCGGATTGCTTCGTAGCCCGGTCCTTCCAGCGGCAGGGCCTGCGCGCCCTGGAGGCAGCCCGCGGTGTAAAATCCGATCGACTGGGGTGGCCCCGGTGCGGGTGTGGCGACATCGGCCCAGTCAGCGGCGCCGCAAAGCATCGCCGCGAGCAGCGGAATCACGAATCTCATCATCTTGTTGCGAGGATAGACGGCCGCTAAGACTTTGCCCATGGCCGACTATGCTCACATCCTGCTTGCCCGCGAGGGCGCGATCGCCCGGCTCACGCTCAACCGTCCGCAACGGCGCAACGCGCTTACGCACGCGATGATGCTCGAACTCGAGGATGCCTTCCGCCGGGTGCGCGACGATCCTGCCTGCCGCGTTCTGGTGCTGCGCGGCGCCGGCGGGCACTTCTGCGCCGGCGGCGACCTCGACGCCATGGCCGACATGCCGCCGAAGCCGGAAGAGGGTGCCCGCGATCCTCTGGTGCGGGCGTATCGTCAGTTCGGCGACGCGCTGCTGGCCCTCGACACCTTGCCGCAGACCACCATTGCCGTGGTCGAAGGCTCGGCAGTCGGCGGCGGCTTCGGCATGGCCTGCTGCTCGGACGTCGTGATCCTGCACGACAGCGCCAGATTCGGCCTGCCCGAACCCAAGGTCGGATTCATCCCGTCGCAGGTCATTCCGTTCGTGGTGCGCCGCCTGGGTGAGGGGCCGGCGCGCGATCTCGCGGTCACGGGGCGGGTGATCGATGGCGCCGAAGCCCATCGCCTCGGGATCGGGCGCTATCTCTGCCGGAGCGAGAGCGAGATCGAGGCAACGTTGCCGGCGCTGCTCGACGACATCCTGAAAATGGAGCCGCGGGCGCTGGCGGCGGCAAAGCGTCTGGTGCTGGCCTCGGCGACGGGGGATGATCGGGCGGTGCTCGACGACGCGGCGGAGAGCCTGGTCGGCCTGTTGCGCCGCCCCGAAGCGGCGGAGGGGATCAAGGCCTTCAAGGCCAAGTCCCTGCCGGGCTGGGCGAAGCGCCGAGTGAAGGAGGAATGATGCGCAACTACCGGCACATCGAGGTGCGACCGATTTCGGGCGCGTTGGGCGCCGAAATCCACGGCGTCGACATGTCGCGCACGCTCGAGGACGACGTTGTCGGCGAGATGCGGCAGGCCCTGCTCGACCATCTGGTCGTCTTCCTGCGCGACCAGAATGCCACGCCGCTCCAGCAACTCGCCTTCGCGCGCAGATTCGGCGAGCCGGTCGAGTATCCGCAGCTGAAGGGCCTGCCGGAGTCGCAGTTGATCACGCCGGTGGTGAAGCTCGAGCATGAGCGCAACAATTTCGGCGGCATCTGGCATTCCGACACGACGTATCTGGCCGAACCGCCGATGGGCAGCATGCTGTTGGCGCGCGAGGTCCCGCCCTATGGCGGCGACACCATGTTCGCCAACCAGTACCTCGCCTACGAGGGGCTGTCGGACGGCTTGAAGAAGACGCTGGACGGTCTGATCGGCGTCAGCTCCTCGGCCAAGGCCGACGTCACCAAGACGCGCGAGGACCAGATGAAGGCGGCCGGTGCGGAATTGAAGGTAATGACGGCGGAGCACCCGATCGTGCGCACCCATCCCGAGACCGGGCGCAAGGCGCTCTACACGTCGGACGCCCACACCGCCCACATCAAGGGCTGGACGGAGAAGGAAAGCCTGCCGCTGCTCCGGTTTCTGTGGGATCACCAGATCCGGCCGGAGTTCACCTGCCGCTTCCGCTGGCAGGCGGGCTCGCTCGCCGTCTGGGACAACCGGGCGGCCATGCACAATCCGATCAACGACTATCACGGCCACCGCCGCGTCATGCATCGCATCACCCTGGCGGGCGACAAGCCACGTTAGCGGAGGCTGGGCCGGGTTGAGCCGGGCGACATCTGCTGGAGAAATGCATGTTTGAATTCGGCGGCCTGCTGGCCGTTCTTCTGCTTGTTGCCGCCAACGGATTCTTCGTCGCGGCGGAATTCTCCCTGGTCGCCGTCCGTCGCAGCCGCGTCGTCGAACTGGTCGCTGCCGGGAAGATGAATGCCAAGGCGCTGGAGCGCGCCCTCGAGCATCTCGATTCCAACCTCGCCGCCACCCAGCTCGGCATCACGATCTCCTCTCTGGCGCTGGGCTGGATCGGGGAACCCGCGATCGCGCACCTGATCGAGCCGGTGCTGGCGGGCAGCATCGGGTCGCTGGCCGGGATCAGCGCCTATGCCATCGCGGTGGCGATCTCGTTCATCGTCATCACCGCCCTGCACATCGTGCTGGGGGAACTCGCACCCAAGAGTCTCGCGCTCCAGCGCAGCGAAAGCACGGCGCTGTGGGTCGTGCGTCCGCTCGGCCTGTTCCGCTGGCTGCTCAGTCCGGCGATCACCGTGCTGAACGGGCTTGGCAATCTCGTGCTCCGGCTCTGCGGCCTACAGGCCGGGACGGGCGAAGCTTCTATGCATTCGGCCGGGGAGCTAAAACTCCTGGTCGTCGAAAGCCAGGAGGCGGGCCTCCTGCAGGAAGCACAGCAGGAGGTCGTCGTGCGGGCGCTCGACATCGGCAGCCGGCGCATCGGCGACATCATGACCCCGCGCACCGAGATCGATTGGATCGATGCCAACGACGATCACGAGGAGATCCTGAAGACCATCCTCGAGAGCCGGCACGAGCAGCTCCTGTTCGCGCGGGGCAGCATCGACGAGCTGCTGGGCGTGGTGGCGAAGAGGAGCCTGCTCGCCCAGGTGCTGGGCGGCGGCGCCCTCGATCTGGCGGCGGCTGCCGGCACGCCGCTTCTGGTCCATGAGACCATGCCGATCTTCAAGGTGCTCGAGCAGTTCAAGCAGGCGCCGGTCCGGCTGGCGGTGGTGGTCGACGAGTATGGTGGGCTGGAAGGGATCGTGACGCAGGCCGACCTTCTGGAGGTGCTGGCCGGCGATCTGCCCCAGGGGGAAGGCGAGCAACCCGACATCGTCGAGTGCGACGACGGCGCCTTCCTCATCGACGGCATGGCGCCCGCCCACGATATCTTCGCCCGGCTTGGCCTGAAACCGCCGGGCAAGGCCTCGTTCCACACCATCGCGGGCTTTGCGCTGGGCGAGTTCGGCCACCTGCCGACGGCCGGCGAATCGTTTTCCTATGAGGACTGGCGCTTCCAGGTCGTCGACATGGACGGAAGGCGCATCGACAAGCTGCGGGTGACGCGGCCGGCGACGTGAGCGTCAGCGCGACGGCGGCGACAGGGTCAGCGTGCCGACGGCGGTGCGGGCATTTTCGGCGCGGGTGCCGTTGATCTCGATGTAGCGCAGCGCCTGCCAGCGCTCGACGAAGTTGCGCGCCCACGGCGACAGCATGTTGCCCGACTGGCCGAGCGGGATGGCGAAGCGGCTGTTGTCGAGGTCGGCGAAATCGTAGACGGCGCGATAACCGGCACCGTGCGTGGCATCGAAGGGCCGCGGCCCGCGATACGACGGCTGGGCACGGTTGAGCGTCTGTGCGCCGCCGTCGGACGGGAAGCGTACCGAGGCGAGGTCGCGCAGCAGCGGCACGCTGTCGAACAGCGGATGGCGGTGGACCGCGAGATGCGCGCGACCCCATTGCCATGTGTCGAGGTCGGGCCCCTGCTGTTTGGCGATGCCGTCGAGCGCACGCTCCAGCGCCTGGGCGATGGCGTCGTCGCAGGTTTCGGTGGCGCGCGTGCCGCCGTCGTCGCACCAGCCCGGCTTGTCGCGCAGGATGCGCGTGAGCAGCGCCACGTTGGGCGCGGCGAGGGAGGCGTAAAGCTCGTCGCCCAGCTCGTCGGCGAGCAGGCCGCGCTGCAGTTCGGTGAGCCAGGCGGTGTAGATCAGCGGCTCCGGCCGGCTGGCCAGCATGAAGTGGTTCCAGGTCGCCAGCGCGGCATGTGCCTTGGCCGCGCGCGGGTTGCGCGGCGCCGATTTCAGCAGCAGCGGCACCATATCGATCGCATCGAGCGAGAGATTGTCGGCCTGGATCACGATCATGCCGTAGACCGGATGGCGTTCGACCTCGTGCAGCATCTGGTTGGCGCGGCGCTGGCGGTAGGGTTCGGCCCAGTCGCGGCTGATGAAATAGCGATAATTGTCCGGCACCACGCGGGCGTTGGCGTTGACGAGGATGCCGCTGGCCGGATTGTAGGCGCGGGGCAGCGCATCGAACGGCACGAAGCCTGCCCAGTCGTATTCTCCGGTCCAGCCCGGCACCGGCATCGAGCCGTCGCCCTTGCGCCGGATCGGCACGCGCGCGGGCGAGAGCAGCCCGGTGTTCCCGGCGGTGTC
>JAUXRT010000386.1 GCA_030681635.1 Reyranella sp. | reverse complement strand
TTCTACAATCCGTTCCGCGACGCCATCGACAGCGCCGGCTTTCTCAAGGGTGCCTCCAAGGCGACCTACCAGATGGATCCGGCCAATACCGACGAGGCCCTGCGCGAGGTCGCGCTCGACATCGCCGAGGGCGCCGACATGGTGATGGTGAAGCCGGGCCTGCCCTATCTCGACATCGTGCACCGCGTGAAGGAGAGCTTCGGCGTGCCGACGTACGCCTACCAGGTGAGCGGCGAGTACGCGATGCTTCGGGGCGCCGGCGACCGCGGCTGGCTCGACTGGAACAAGGTGCTGATCGAGACCCTCACCAGCTTCAAGCGCGCCGGTTGCGACGGCATCCTGACCTACGGCGCGGTCGACGCGGCGCGTCTGCTCAAGTCGAAATGAAAGAGCGGCCGTCGGCACGGTTGATCCTGCTGGATCCACAGGACCGCCTGTTCCTGTTCAACGTTCATGATCCCAAGGTCTTCGATCCGGCCAATCCGTTCTTCGATCCCTTCTGGGTGATGATCGGCGGCATGGTCGACCCCGGCGAGGATTTCGCCGAGGCCGCGGTCCGCGAGGCCGGCGAAGAGACCAAGCTGCCCGTGATCGGCGAACCGCTGTGGGTGTGGACGCGCGAGCGCCACATGAGCTGGCGCGGCACCGACGTCATGCATCGCGAACGCTTCTTCCTCGCCCGCACCGATCGCACCGAGATCGACTTGTCCGGCCTCGACGAAAAGGAGCGGAGCTGGACCCGCGGTCATCGCTGGTGGACAGCCGAGGAAATCGCCGCTTCGAGCGAACGCTTCGAGCCCAATGACCTGGGCGTCCGCCTGACGACCCTGTTGCGCGACGGCCCGCCGAAAGAGCCGGTCACGATCGGTTAGCGCCTGCTCCGGCGCCCAGCAGTCGCTGCACGTCGGCAAAAGCCAGCATGTCGCGCATCCAGGCGAATGAGCCCTGCTCCTTCATCGCCCGTCCGGCGTTGACGAACGTTGCCAGGGCCAGCCGGGAGAGCGCACCGCCGACGCTGATGCGCTTGGCGCCAGCCTCTCCGAGTTCGGCGGCCGTGATGTCGGGATCGAGCCAGCCCGTAACGACATTCACCGGCCGTTTCACCGCACCGACAACATGCCGAACTTCGGCGAGGCTGCGCAGGCCAGGCGCATAGAGCACATCGGCACCCGCGTCGGCGTAGGCCTGCAGGCGGCGGATGGTGTCGGCCATGTCGCTGCGGCCATTGATCAGGTTCTCGGCCCGTGCGGTCAGCATGAACGGCACCGGCTGGGCGTGGGCCACGACGGCCGCAGCCCGCACGCGCGCCACCGCCAGGTCGAACTCGTAGATCGGATTCTTGGGATCGCCGGTCGAGTCCTCGATCGAGCCGCCGACAGCACCGGCCTCGGCGGCGAGGCCGATCGCCTCGGCCGCAGCGGCCGGCGCATGGGCAAAACAGTTTTCGAGGTCGACATTGACCGGCAGGTCCGTCGCCTCGGCAATCGCCCGGCAATTGGCGATCACTTCGGCCCGGCTGACGGCGCTGTCGGCGCGGCCGAGCATATTGGCAAGGCCGAGGCTGGTGGTGGCCAACGCCTCGAAGCCGAGCGCCGCCAGCAACTTCGCCGTGCCGGCGTCCCATGGGTTCGGGATGATGAAGGCGCCGGGCCGTTCGTGCAGGGCGCGAAAGGCCGCCGCTTTCTCTGCTTGGCTGCGCATTGTCTGCCTCCTTGTTCAGATGAAATCGGGTCGCCCGAACGTCGGTGCTGCGCTATCAATTGTAAAATGCATAGTTCTGTTCATCAGCATCCGGATTACTGATCTATGAACATCGATGAAATTCAGACCTTCGTCGCCATCGCCGAACTCGGCGGCTTCACCCGGGCCGGACGCCAGTTGCACCGCTCGCAGCCAGCCATCAGCCGGCGCCTCGGCCTGCTCGAGGACGAACTCGGCGCACCGATGTTCGAGCGCATCCGGGGTCGTGCTCGACTGACCGAGGCGGGACGCGCCTTCCTCCCCCATGCCGAGGCGGCGCTTGCAGCACTCAAGGATGGGCGCGAGGCGGTGCACGGCCTCAGGACCGGCATGCGGGGCGCCATCTCGCTCGCGTTGGTCGGCACCCTTGCCGACACCCATATCGTCGATGTGCTGCGCCGCTTCGCCCGGCGCTCGAAGGACGTCCGTCTGGAACTCCGCACCGCCTCCAGTGCCGAGGTAACCAACCTGGTCCGGCGCGGCGAGGCCACGCTCGGTCTGCGCTACTTCGCCAGCGACCGGCCGGAACTGGTCTCGCTGGATGCGGGCGGCGAGGCGATGCTCGTGGTTGCCGCCCCCGGCCATCGTCTGGCCGGACGCCGCGTGCGCCAGACGCAAGCGTTGGAAGGCGAGCGCTGGATCGGCTTTCCGCCAGCGCCCGACGAACGCGACTCCTCTGGCCATGTGCTCGCCCACCAATTGATCCGTGCCGGACTGCAGGCCGCCGACGTCACCCTGATCGACAGCCTGACGGCGCAGAAGCGCCTGGCCCAGGCGGGCTTCGGTCTGGCGTTGGTGCCGGAGAGCAGCGTGCGCGACGAACTGCGACAAGGCACCTTGGTGGCCCTGGACATCGCCGCGATGCGGACCACCATCCCGATCACCGCCATCCACCGCCGCGCGGCCTATCTCAGCCCAGCAGCCAAGGCGTTGCTGGCACTCCTCGCTCGCGGTTAGCGCCGGTCGCGTTCCTCATCTTCTCGTTTGCGCCTCTCCTGCTCGGCCGACGCACTGCGGTAGGCCCGCCACGCCAGGACAAGGGCGACGAGAGAGCAGGCGACGCCCACGATCAGTGTCATCGATTCGGTCTCACCCATGGTCGAAGAACCTCGCGATGGCGACGTCGCTCCACGGCTGGTCGCTGCCGGCGCCGTGGAAGCCGACATGGCCGCCTGCCCCCGGCAGCAGTGGCACGAGCGCCTTGTTGCCCGCCCAATCATAGCCGCGATAGAGCGCTTCCGGTATCCAGGGATCGTCGCCTGACGCCAACGCCAGCGTCGGCACGCGGACGTCGGCCATGAACCGCAACGGCTTGCAGCGCTCATAGTAGTTCTCGGCGCTGCCGAAGCCGTAGTGCGGCGCGATGAAGACGTCATCGTACTCCCACACCGTGCGCGAGCGCAGGACGGCGCCGCGCTCGACGGCCGAAAGCACCGCGCCCTCGCCCGTCGCCTCCGCCTTCATCTGGCTCAGGATGTGATGATGATAGAGCCGGTTGCGGGGCCGCATCATGTTGCGGCAGGTGATGGCGAGATCGATCGGGGCACAGACGCTGGCCGCCGCCTTGAGGGGCGATGCGGCGCCTTCCTCACCTAGGTACTTCAGCAGCATGGCGCCGCCCAGCGAGTAGCCGACCGCGACCAGCCCGTCCCGCGTGAGGTCTTCCGGCAACAGTGCCAGCAGCGCCCGGAAGTCCTGGCTGCGGCCGGCATAGTAATGCTCGCCGCACAATGCGCGTGACGGACCCGCGCCGCGCAGGTTGAGGCGCAACACGCGATGGCCACGCTCCAGCATCAGCCACGACATGCTCCGGATGTAGTGGCTGTCCTCGGTGCCGGTCAGGCCATGGATCAGGAGGACGAGCGGCGTGCCGGGCCACGGCGCTGCCGGCCGGTCAAGCGTCGCGAGCAGGGTGTCGCCGGTGCCGTCCGTCAGAGGAAACGAAAGCCGGTCGCTGGCATGCGGCACCAGGCTGGTCCGGGCCGGGCGCAGGCGGTTGGCGACGGTTTGCAGGTCGCCGCCCCACCAGGGGAAGCGCGGACGAAACGGGGGCAGGTCGAGGTTCACGCCGCCATGGTAGCAATCCGCTCGACGAATTTCTCCACCGCAAGATCGCACCAGGGCTTGCGGCTCGCGTCGCCGTGGAAGCCGACATGGCCGCCGGTCGGCGGCATCACGGGCAGAAGCCACGGATTGTCGGTCCACTTGAACTCGCGATAGTGCTCGACGGGAATCCAGGGGTCGTCGCAGGCCGCCACGACCATGGTCGGCACGCGGATCTCGGGCATGAACCGCGACGGCGTGCAGAGGTCATAATAATCCTCGGCGCCGCGGAAGCCGTAGCGCGGCGCGATGAAGCGTTCGTCGTGGTCCCAGACGCTGCGCGCGGCGCGCACGATGGCGCGCTCCTCCGGTGAGATCCTGCTGCCCTCCGCCAGGGCCTCGGCCTTCATGCCGTTCAGGATATAGGTGTGATAGAGCCAGTTGCGCGGTTTCTGCATGTGCCGGCCAGTGCGCGCGAGGTCGATCGGCGCGCAGATCGTGGCGGCGCCGCGCAGTGGCGAGAACGAGCCCTCCTCGCCGAGATATTTCAGCAGCATGGCGCCGCCCAGCGAATAGCCGATGGCGACGATGCCGTTGTCGGTCAGCTCCTCGGGAATCTGCGAGAGAACGCGGCGGAAATCCGCGGTGCGGCCGACATGGTAATGCTCGCCGCAATAGGGCCGCGACGGTCCCGCGCCACGCACGTTGAGGCGCAGCACGCGATAGCCGCAGTCCAGCAGGTGGCCGGCCGAACTCAGGATGTAGGGACTGTCCTCGCTGCCGGTGAGGCCATGAAGCAGAACCACCAGTGGCCGGTCGTGGACCGGTTCCGCAGGATGGTCGAGCATGCCCAGCAGAATGTCGCCGGTGCGATCGGCCATGGGAAAGCACAGGCGTTCGCTGCAGTGCGGCGACAGATTGGCCTCGGGCGCCGTCAACCGATTGTAGATCGTCTGCAAGTCCGCTCCCCACCACGGAAACCGCGGTTTAAAGGGCGGCAGATCGAGGGAATCGATGGACGGCGGCACGTCGAATCCTTATTCACAGTTTCCTCGACATGAAAACGCAGGCTTCTTCGCAGGGTTCCGCGGCGCTGGGCGCGGCCTACGCCATTGCTGCGGCTGCGATCTTCAGCACCGCCGGCGTCATCGTCCGTCATATCGAGCTTCCCGCCTGGGATGTCTCGTTCTGGCGCTCGGCCTTCCTCGTGGTCACGATGTTGCCGCTGCTGCTGTGGCAGTACCGCCGCATCTGGATCGACGTTCGCAATGCCGGCCCCGCCCTGCTGCTGAGCGCGGTGCTGCTGGCCGGCAGCTTCGTGGCCTTCATCCTGGCGCTGGGCCTGGCGCCCGTCGCCAATGTCCTGATCATGTTCGGGGCGACGCCGTTCATCACCGCGCTCGCCGCCCGCCTATTCCTCGGCGAGAAACTGCACACCCACACCGTGCTTGCCATGGCAGTGGCGGTTGTGGGGCTCGGCATCAGCGTTGCGGGCTCCCTGCAGGCCGGTGCGCTGGCCGGCATGGCCGTGGCCTTCATCGTCGTGCTCTGCATGAGCGGCAACTACGTGGTTGTCCGCCATCGCCGCGATGTCGGCATGGCACCGGCGATCTGGCTGGCCGGCGTGATATCAGGCCTGGTCGCGCTCCCCTTCGCCCAACCCGAGACTGTCACTTGGTCGCAGGTGCCCTGGCTCTTTGCGCTCAGCCCCGGCCAGCTCGTGGGCGGCCTCCTCCTCTACATGGCGAGCCTGAAACGCATTCCTGCCGGCCGGGCCGCCTTGCTTGGCCTGCTCGAGCTCGTCCTGGGTCCGATCTGGGTGTGGCTGTTCGGTGGCGAAAAGCCGGATGACCTCACCTTGATCGGCGGCGCCATCGTCATCGCCGCCGCCGCCGCCAATGTGTGGCTGGATTCACGGCGCCCCACTGGCTAAGAAACGAGGATGACCCAGAACACCAAAGGCCCTCTTTCGGGCATCGTCGTCGTCGATCTCTCCCGCATCCTGGCCGGACCCTACTGCACCCTGCTGATGGCCGAGATGGGCGCGCGGGTGATCAAGGTCGAGCCGCCGAGGGGCGGCGACGACGCCCGCGCCTACGGCCCCTTCATCAACGGCAAGTCGACCTATTTCGCCTCGGTCAACCGCGGCAAGGAAAGCATCGCGCTCGACCTCAAGAGCGACGCCGACCGGAAGATCTTCGAGAAGCTGCTCGAGAAGGCCGACGTGGTGGTCGAGAATTTCCGTCCCGGCACGATGGAGAAACTGGGCTACGGCTGGGAGACGCTGCATGCCAAGTACCCGAAGCTGATCTATGCCGCAGCGTCAGGCTTCGGCCACACCGGCCCGAACTCCAAGGATCCCGCCTACGACATGGTCATGCAGGGCCAGGGCGGCATCATGAGCATCACCGGCAATGAAGGTCAGCCGCCCTCCCGT
>JAUXRT010000383.1 GCA_030681635.1 Reyranella sp. | reverse complement strand
GGCGGTGGCGGTGGCTATCGCGGCGGTGGCGGTGGCGGCGGATATGCCGGCGGCGGTGCTGGTGGCGGCGGCGGCGGTGGTTATCGCGGTGCGCCGTCCGGCCCGAGCGACGGCGGCCCGATGCGCGACCGGCGTGCCGATTTCTCGGGCGCTCCCCCGGCGGCCGGCGGATTCGACGCTCCGGGTGGCGAGGTCGCCAAGCCGGTGCGCCGGCGCGATGCGCCCGGCCCGGACAAGCGCCGCGAGCGCGACTACGAACCGCGCAAGCGCGGCTTCGACGACGACCAATAGATCATAGACAGTAGACCGCAAGCAGCGGTCGACAGGAACGCCGGGGGATTTCCTCCGGCGTTTTTCTTTGCGCCTTCCTTTGCCGTCGCCACTCCGGTGCTATGCTCCTTGTTCCTCGGTTCCTCGGCAGGAGGCGGGCATGAAGCGACGGTCGGCGCTTGTAGGCTCTTTGGCGGCCATGGCCGCGGCGTCGACGGCCAGAGCCGACACGCCGGTCGACCTGCAACTCGTGCTCGCGGTCGACGTCTCGCGCTCGATCGACGAAGTCGAAGCCGAGCTCCAGCGGCGCGGATACATCGAAGCCCTGACCAACGACCGCGTCATCGACGCGATCCTGTCCGGCGAGCACCGGCGCATCGCACTTTGCTACACCGAATGGGCCGGCACGCATTACCAGGCCGTGGTCATCGACTGGTCGGTGATCGACAGCGCCGCGGGCGCTCGCCGATTCGCGGACAAGCTCGCCGAAGCGCCCCGCACGTCGCAGAGCTGGACGGCCGTCGGCGCCGCCCTGGCTCATGCCGGCCAGCGATTCGACGGTTCGGGCTTCACCTCCAAGCGGCGTGTCATCGACGTCTCGGGCGACGGCCGTACCAACGACGGTCCGCCGGCCGAGATCATCCGCGACAAGCTGGTCGCGATGGGCATCGTCATCAACGGCTTGCCGGTGATGATGAACCGCACCAACTTCGGCCGGCCGCCGGACCTCACGCTCGACAAGTACTACGAGGAGAACGTGATCGGCGGGCCGGGCTCCTTCATGATCGTGGCCGACAATTTCGACCAGTTCGGCCGCGCCGTGCGGACCAAGCTCGTCCGCGAGATCTCCTCGGTCGACGGCACGCTCCCCGCACCGGCCTGACCGGCCGGCCGGCGCATCTTCCCTGCGCAATTTCCCTTGGCCGGGCGTGCGTGAAGCCGCATCATCCGGGCCGCAACGGAACTCGCGGATGGAGCCCTATCGATGCTGGTCAACGACCCGGTCACCCAGGCACGAATCGACCTGACCACGGCGCTGCGGGCGGCCGCGCGCCACGGGCTGAACGAGGGTGTCTGCAATCACTTCAGCATGACCGTGCCGGGCCGCGAGGACCTGTTCCTCGTCAACCCGCAGGGACTGCACTGGTCGGAGATCACGCCGTCCGACATCGTCATGGCCGACGGCGACGGCAACGTCATCGAAGGCAAGTATCCGGTCGAGGCGACCGCCTTCTACATCCATGCCCGCATCCACAGCGGCAACCCGCGTGCCAAGGTCGTGCTGCACACCCACATGCCCTACGCCACGGCGCTGACCTCGATCCAGGACGGCAAGATCGAGATGTGCACGCAGAACGCGTTCCGCTACTGGGGCCGCATCGCCTACGACGACAAATACGGCGGCGTCGCGCTCTCGAACGACGAGGGCGAGCGCATGTGCCGGGCCATGGGCGACAAGGACATCCTGTTCCTGCGCAACCATGGCGTGATCGTCTCGGGACCGACCGTCGCCCAGGCCTACGACGACCTCTACTATCTCGAGCGCGCGGCGATGGTGCAGGTGCTGGCGATGCAGACCGGCCGTCCCCTGCACAACATCGACGAGGCGATGGCCGAGCATACGGCCAGGCAGATCGCGGGCGAGGCGCAGCAGGCCTTCCTGCATTTCGAGTCGCTCAAGCGCCTGCTCGACAGGGACGAGCCCGGCTGGCAGAAGCCGACGGCCTAGGAGGAACCAAAATGAGAATCGCAGTCGCACTCGTCGCCGTATGGGCGCTCGCGCACACGACGTCGGCGCCGGCGCCGGCCCAGAGCTACGGCAGCGTCGGCGGCGGCCCCAAGCTCGGCGAGCTCGAGATCAAGGCCTGGCAGCCGATCCCCAAGACCAAGACCGCCGTGCAGCTCAGCTCCGACACGAGGCTGGGGCGCGAACTGCGCCGGCAGGTGATGATCCGCCTGTCGCAGCGCGGCAACGAGGTCGGCTTCAGCGGCAGCAACGTCATGCGCATGGACGTGAGCTACTTCGACCTGATGGGCGGCGGCAGCCGGCCGAACTACGGCGCGCTCGGCGAGCAGCCGGCCTATGCCGAGACCGGTTCCAACCCCTATCTGGCCGTGCCCGCCAACCCGATCGGTCGCAGCACCGGCCGCACGCCCTCGTCGGCGGGCCCGACGCTGCGCATCTCGCTCTCGCTCTATAATACCGAAAGCGGCAAGGTATTGTGGAGCGCCACCGCGTCCTGCCAGATCCAGGCCGACATTGCCCAGCGCGCCGGCGAAATGATGATCAACAACATCTTCAACAACGCCGACAAGAACCGCGTCGGCGACGCCGGCTGCCCGCTCTAGTCCCTCGCTTCCGCCTTTTAGGAGTCGTCCTTCATGCCGCGTCTGGTTCCGCTCGACCTCGACAAGCTCACCCCCGAACAGAAGAAGGTGGCCGACGCCATCGTGGCCGGGCCGCGCGGCGGCCTGCGCGGGCCGTTCGATCCGTGGCTGCGTCGTCCCGAGCTGGCCGACCGCGCCCAGAAATTGGGGGAGTATTGCCGCTTCAACACGACGCTGCCCAAGGATCTCGCCGAGCTCGCGATCTGCCTGGTTGGCCGCCACTTCAAGGCTCAGTTCGAGTTCTACGCCCATGCCCGGCTCGCCAAGGAAGCGGGCCTGGCGCCCGCCATCATCGAAGCCGTGCGCACGCGCGCCACGCCGCCCTTCACCCGTGACGTCGAACGCGTGGTCTATGATTTCGTGACCGAATATCTCGACACCAACCGGGTGGCGACGCCCAACTACAAGCGCGCCGTCGATGCCTTCGGCGAGCAGGGTGTCGTCGACCTGGTCGGCGTCTGCGGCTACTACATGCTGGTGTCGATGACGCTCAACGTCTTCGAGATGCCGCTGCCGCCGGGCGAGCCCGAGCCTCTCCTTTAGAGCGGCCCCTCGCCTAGTCGATGGACCTCGCCAACTTCGTCCTGTTCGTCTTCGCGGCCCTCGCCATCGCGGTCTCGCCGGGACCGGGCATCTTCTATGTCGCCGCGCGTACCTTGGCCGGTGGCCGCAGGGAAGGGCTGGCATCGAGCTTCGGCACCGGGCTGGGCGGGCTCGTGCACGTCGCTGCAGGCGCGGTCGGAGTCTCGGCGCTCGTCTTGGCCAGCGCCGAGGCTTTTGCGCTTCTGAAGATCGCCGGTGCGATCTACCTCGTCTGGCTCGGCATCAAGACGATACGCGAGGCGCGGATCGCCATCGACATAGGCGCCGAACCGACCGGCGCGCGGCGCGCCTTCCGCGAGGGTATCGTCGTCGAGGCGCTCAATCCCAAGACCGCGGCGTTCTTCCTGGCCTTCCTGCCGCAGTTCGTCGATCCCGCCGCCGGCCCGGTGTGGCTGCAGTTCCTGCTGCTCGGGCTGGTCTCGGTGACCCTCAATACCGCCGTCGACGTCGTGGTCGCCGTCATGGCATCCCGGGCACGTTCGATGGCCGTCGCCCGGCCATCCCTGCTCCGGCGTCTGCGACAGGGCGCCGGCCTCGGCATCGCAAGCCTCGGCCTTGCGCTCATCTTCGCGCGCCGCCCGGCCTTACTCTAGGCCGTCGGCTACCTCCCGCCCTCGGCGAAAACGATGGCGATCAGCGCCAGGACGACGGCCGTGAGAGCGCCCGTCGCCACCTGCCAGAATAGCGGCCGGGAAAATGCGATGCGGTCGCGCGCGATCCTTTGCTCGATGCGTGTCCAGACATGAGCGGGCGCCGGCCCGCTGTCGGGCAGAAACTCCGTCAGCATCGCGAGCTGTCTCTCCCACAGATCCGCCGACCGGCAGAACCGGGCGTCCCGCTCGCGGCGGCGCTCGAACCCGCGACGTGCCGCGCCTTGCAAGGTGCCGACGGCGTATTCGGCCGCCACGCGCGCGCGCCAGTCGGCATCGGCCTGGTTGCCGAGACATTGGCCCATCTGGGCGAGACCTCGTCTTACCCAGCTCTTCGCCGTCCCCAGCTGGACATCGAGCCGTTGCGCCAGTTCCTGGTGGGTCAGGCCTTCGAAGTAGACCAGCGAGACCGACTTGCGATGATTGAGCGGCAGATTCGCCAGACATGAATTGACACGCCGCGCTTCCTCGCTGCGCATTGCCTGGGCCGCCGGGTCAGGACCGTCGAAGACGAGTTTCTCGTCATCGAGTTCGTCGTGCCCATGTTCCAGCCGTTGCGTCTTCGCCTTCGCCGACAGAGCCCGGTTGCGGACGACCGTGACCAACCAGGCGTAGGCCGGGCCCTTGCCCGGATCGTATTGGTGCGCCGACCGCCAGATGCGCAGAAACGACTCCTGAAGGACTTCTTCGGCGAGATCGGTGCGACCGACGATCCCGCGCGCGATGGCGACCAGTCGGCCACCAGTCAGTTCGTAGAGACGGGCGAATGCCCGCTCGTGCCCAGCCGCGGTCTCGGCAAGCAGCAACGCCAGGGGATCGAAGGACGGCCCGGCGGACGCGGGCGGCGCATACGGCAAGGGCGTCGGTGGACGGACGCCTGTGGTGCCGGGGGGCAGGCTCAGGATTTCAGCCATGAAACGTCTCCTTCCAGCCTAGTACCCCGTCATCGCCCTTTTGGATGCAGCCAAAGCGGCCCCCGGCACACATGGCTGCATCGCAGGAAAGACCGCATCCAGCCGCGCCCGGCCCGGGGTTCCAGGGACAACGAGTGACGCTTCGTCATTCGTCGAGCGCAAGGAGAACCCGATGTCCATCCTCACTCCGCAGGCCGTTCCTGCCACTCCCCTCGTCGCGCCGGTACGGCGCAGCTTCCTGTCCGGCCTCGGCAAATTCACGCTCTCGGCAACGGCGATCGCCCTGCTGGCGGGCCAGGAGCGTCTCGCGCTCGTCGGCTCGGCCGAAGCCAAGACTCCGAACAACGACGTCGCCATCCTGAACGCCGCCTTGGGTGCCGAGCAAGAGGCGATCGCTGCCTACCAGGTCGGCGCCAACAGCGGCCTGCTGCAGAAGCCGGTGCTCGCCCTCGCCGTCCAGTTCCAGGGTCACCACAAGGAGCACGCCGCCGCCCTGGCCGCGACGGTGAAGAAGCTCGGCGGCACGCCGGTCGAGGCGAAGAAGACCTATACCTTCCCGGTCGAGAAGCTGAAGACACAGGCCGACGTTCTGGGCTTCGCCGCCGAACTCGAGAAGGGCGCCGTCAGCGCCTACCTCGGCGCCGTTCCCATCCTCGACGACCGCGATCTCGCCAAGGTGGCGGCGTCCATCCTGGGCGACGAGGCAATGCATTGGGCCGTGCTGCGCAATGCTCTGGGGCAAAACCCGGTGCCGACCGCCTTCCTGTCCTGACATCCGGACGCCGTTCGCCAAGGACATTCCCATGAAGCACCTGGCAGCTCTCGTCGCCGCCGTCGCAGCAACCTTCACGGCCGGCGCCGGGATCTGCCGGGCGGCGGACGGCGATCCCGTTCACGGCGCGCAAATCTACCAGCGGTGTCTCGCGTGCCACTCGCTCGAACACAATCGCAGCGGGCCGCGACACTGCGGCCTGTTCGGCCGATCCGCCGCCAGCCTGCCCGACTTCGATTACTCGCGGGCGATGAAGGCAAGCGGCTTCACCTGGGATGAGGCAACTCTCGACCGATTCCTCGAGAACCCGCTCAAGACAGTGCCGGGCACGAAGATGGCCTATGCCGGCGTGAAGAAACCGCAGGAGCGCGCCGACCTGATCGCCTACTTGAAGAAGGCGACGCTCGATCCCGAGGTCTGCAAGTAAGCGGCGGGCTGCCTATTCCTCAAAGATGGCCACGGCCCGCGTCCAGCCGGCCGAGGCGCCGCGGATCTTGTGCGGGAAGCAGGAGATCGTGAAGCCGTCGCCCGGCAGGGCCTCGAGATTGTGCAGTTTCTCGAGATGGCAGTAGCCGATGTCACGGCCGGCCTTGTGGCCTTCCCAGATGATCGACGGGTCGTGGTCCTTCGCCCATTTCTGGGCGGTGAAATAGAACGGCGCGTCCCAGCTCCAGGCGTCCGTGCCGGTCAGGCGGATGCCTTTCTCCAGCAGGTACATGGTGGCGTCGTAGCCCATGCCGCAGCCCGAATTCACATAGTCGCTGTTGCCGTAGCGCGAGCCTGCGCGGGTATTGACCACGACGATTTCCAGCGGCTTCAGCTCGTGGCCGATCCGCTTCAGCTCGTCGTCGACTTCCTTGGCGGTGATGACGTGGCCATCCTCCATCGCCCGGAAGTCGAGCTTTACGCCGGGCTGGAAGCACCACTCGAGCGGCACCTCGTCGATGGTGATGGCGCGCTCACCCTTGTTCATCGTCGAATGGAAATGATAGGGCGCGTCGAGATGCGTGCCGTTGTGTGTCGAGAGATTGACGTTCTCGACCGCCCAGCCCTCGCCGTCGGGCAGGTCTTCCTTCTTCAGGCCGGGAAAGAAGCTGGCGATCTGGGCCGCCGTGTTCTCGTGCTTGTGATACTGGATCTTCGGGCCGAACGGCGGCGGATCGGAGATC
>JAUXRT010000379.1 GCA_030681635.1 Reyranella sp. | reverse complement strand
GATCTCCGGCGGCGAGCGGCTCTTGTCGAGCAGCGCGCGCACCGCACCGTCCATGCCGCCGCAGAAGGCCTGCCAGGTCTCCTGCATCTGGCGCCCGCGCGTGGCGTCGCCGGGCAGCGGGAAGATCCGGTCGAGCGACCGCGGCCCCGCCCCCGCCCCCGGTGGCATCTCGCCTGCCGGGGGGCTCGGCCGTTCGAGCACGGAACTCATGGAGGACGGCTTGCTCTCAAGCCTGTCCCCGCCGCTCAGGGCGGTCATCGACCAATCCGCTTAAAAAATGACTTCCCACAATACCCGGCCGGTACTGTAACTGCCGGAGCCCCAAAAACCACGGCAAACGATGCACATCTCGGCCGTGAGCCGTCCCCAAGTTGCCGCTTGTCTTTCGACCACCGGCCATTATGGTCCCGCGCCGTCGCACTTTGTTCGCAGGAGCAGCTGCCGTCATGGACAAGGAAAACACCCTCTACATCGATCTCAAGGACGGCCGCGTCGTCATCGAGATGCGCCCCGACCTCGCCCCCAAGCATGTCGCCCAGATCAAGAAACTGGCGCGTGAGGGCAAGTACGACGGCATCGTGTTCCACCGCGTCATCGAGGGCTTCATGGCCCAGACCGGCGACCCCAACGGCACCGGCAGCGGCGGCATGGGCGAGTTGCTGAATGCGGAGTTCTCCACGGAGCCGCATGTCCGCGGCTCCGTCTCGATGGCCCGCACCAACGACCCCAACAGCGCGCGCAGCCAGTTCTTCATCGTGTTCAAGGATTCGAACTTCCTCGACGGCCAGTACACGGTGTGGGGCAAGGTGACGTCGGGCATGGAGTTCGTCGACAAGATCAAGCGCGGCGCCGGTGGCTCGGGCGCCGTGGCCGCGCCCGCCGACAAGATGGTCAAGGTCCAGGTCGCCGCCGACGCCAAGGAGTGATCATGCGCCGCAAATTCCTGTTCTCGATGGCCGCTGCCGCCCTCCTCCCGTTCGCGGGTGCCGCGGGCGCCGCCGACAAGGAAAACACCCTCTACATCGACCTCAAGGACGGCCGCGTCGTCATCGAGATGCTGCCCAACCTCGCGCCCAAGCACGTCGCCCAGATCAAGAAACTCGCCCGCGAGGGCAAGTACAATGGCGTGGCCTTCCATCGCGTGATCGAGGGCTTCATGGCCCAGACCGGCGATCCCGAGGGCACCGGCCGCGGCGGCATGGGCGAGTTGCTGCCGGCCGAGTTCTCCAAGGCGCCGCACACGCGCGGCGCGGTCTCGATGGCCCGCACCGACGATCCCAACAGCGCCCGCAGCCAGTTCTTCATCGTGCTGAAGGACTCGAACTTCCTCGACGGCAAGTACACCGTGTGGGGCAAGGTGACATCGGGCATGGAGTTCGTCGACAAGATCAAGAAGGGCGCGCCGGGTTCGGGCGCCGTGGCGCCGCCGCCCGACAAGATGATCAAGGTCCAGGTCGCCGCCGACGTAAAGAGCTGACGGCGGATCATTTCTTGGCACAGCTCGTTGTGCCACGGCGTGTCCAGGAAGTTGTGCCACGAAGCCGGATCAACCCCTTGATCCGGCTTCCTGATCGCCCCCTGACGATCTGTGCCACCGAGCCCGGCTGCTTCGCAGGATGAGTGTCCGGAAAATCACCGCCGGATTTCATGAAAGTGGACCATAGAAAACGCCCGGAACGGGAGACCGTCCGGGCGTTGCTGTCAGTGCCCGCAAGGGCTCCGACAATAGCTGAAAACTAGCACGAAACCTGCTGAACCTGCAACTTTACCTGCCGGCGATTTCAGCCCTCGCGCGTCACCCCTCCCGCGTCACCGTGTGATACGCCTTGGCGATGACCTGCCAGCGGCCGTCGACCTTGAGCAGCGTCAGGTAGTCCGTGAAGTAACGTGGCGGGATCTGGCATTCGACCTTGGCGAAAGCCGTGGTCGGGCCGGAAAGGTCGATCGACACGATGCGATCGGCCCGCGCGCTGCCCTGGGACTTGCCCGACGGGCGACTCTCCACCGCCTTGAGCCAGTCGGCGCGCGGCAAGTCGGCGGCCTTGCCGTCACCGCCGGCAGCGTAGAGATGCGAGGCGGGATGGAACGCCTCGCCGAGCTTCTTTGTGTCACCCTCATAGAGGCCGTCGAAATAGACCTGCAGTACCTTCTCGATTGCCGCGACGTCGGAACTCATCTCTCTCTTCTCCTTCGCTTAAACCGCCCCCTCAAATCGCCGAGTTGGGGCTCACCAGGATCTTGCCGTTGCGTCCGCCCTTGTCGGCGTGCGCCAGCGCCTCCTGGATCTTCTCTATCGGATAGATCGTGTCCACCGGCGCGCTGAGCGTGCCGGCCATGACCTGGCCCGCGAGATCGGCGTAGATGGCGCGGATCTTTTCGGGACTGCGCTTGGCGAGCCCACGCCCCAGCATGAAGCCGGTGAGTTTCACACCGCGATAGATGAAGTTGCTGCGCCCGACCTTCGGGTCCTCGCCGCTCATCGAACCGTAGTGCACCACCGTGGCATCGGTCGCGACGCAGTCGACGATGCGTCCGGTCGCGGCACCGCCGATCGCCTCGACGCCGAGCCTGATGTTGGCGTCGCCCGTTACCGCGGCGACCCGGGCCGCAAGATCGTCGCCGTCGACGATCACGAGGTCGGCGCCCAGCGCCTTCAGCTCACCCGCGAGGTCGGCGCGGCGCACGACATTGACGGTGCGCAGGCCGCGTTGCTTCGCCAGCACGATCAGCAGCCGGCCGACCGCCGAGTTGGCGACATTCTGGATGACCCAGTCACCGGCCTTGAGGTCGACGAAGTCGGACAGCATGAGCTGCGCGGTGGGCGGATTGATCCGCACCATGGCGGCCTGCCGGAGGTCGATGCCGGGTGGCAACGGAATGGCATCGTCGCCCTTCACGCGCCGGCGCTGTGTCCAGTTCTCACGCTGCAGGTTGATCACAAGATCGCCCTGGGCAACATGGCGCACCGCGGCGCCGACCGCGACCACGCGGCCGACGCATTCCGCGCCCGGCGTCGCCGGCAGCGGCGGTTTTAGGCGATAGCTTCCCTTGCAGAACCACATGTCGGCGGGGTTGATCGGAAAGGCCAGGACGTCGAAGACGACTTCATCGGGGCCGGGTTCGCCGACATCCGGCACCTCGGCGCAGCGCGCGACCTCCCAAGGCGTCCCGTAGCCGTCGATCAGCACCTGCTTCACGCTGTTCCCTCCGCAAACCCGCCTCGGCATGAGGTCATTTCGTCCCATGAGCGAGCTCGGGCGGAGTAACCTCCGCCCTGTGAGGCTCGCGGTCCGGAAGATCATGAGTCTTCCGGACCGCGCGCGTCCCGCGCGCTCACTGTCGCCATCAGCGGGCGCGTTGTTGGCCCGCTGAGTGCTTATAAGGTGATTCGACAGGGGGTGAAACGCCGGATGGCCGCCAAGGCATTTGACGAAATGAACTCCGGGACCGGAACCGGAGACTCGGTCCGTGCGCCCTACCGCGGTGTCGCGAACTGGCTCGCGCGCACGTCGCCCGAGCGGGTCGCGGCGACGCGCCACGAGGTCGACCAGTTCTACCGCCGCCACGGCATCACCTTCGGCGCCTACGGCGCCGTCGACGGCCATGAGGCCACGATCCCCTTCGACATCATTCCGCGAGTCATCGCCTGGGACGAATGGGAGTATCTGCACAAGGGCCTGGTCCAGCGGGTAAAAGCGCTCAACGCCTTTCTCGTCGATGCCTACGGGGCCCGCGAGATCTGCCGCGCCGGCGTGATCCCCGAGACGCAGATCCTGATGAACGGCGAATTCGTGCCGATGGCGCAGGGCCTCACCCTGCCCGGCGGCGTCCACGCACACATCGCCGGCATCGATCTCGTACGGGTCGGCGAAAAGGACTTCTACGTTCTCGAAGACAATGTCCGCACGCCGTCGGGCGTCTCCTACGTGCTGGAGAATCGCGAGGTCATGATGCGGCTGGCGCCCGAGCTGTTCTCGGCCATGCGGGTGCTGCCGGTCGCCGACTATTCGGAGGAGCTGCTGGCGACGCTGCGGTCGGTGTCGTTCAGCGACGACGCCGAGCCCACGGTCGTGCTGCTGACCCCGGGCCACTTCAACAGCGCCTATTTCGAGCATGCCTTCCTGGCCGACGAGATGGGCATCGACCTGTGCGAGGGCTCGGATCTCTTCGTGGACGAGGGCCGCGTCTACATGCGCACGCCGCGCGGGCCGCAGCGGGTCGACGTCATCTATCGCCGCGTCGACGATGCCTTCCTCGATCCGCTGGCGATGCGGCCGGATTCCTTCCTGGGCGTCGCGGGCCTGCTGGGCGCCTTGCGCGCCGGCCGGGTCAATATCGTGAATGCGCTGGGCAACGGCGTCGCCGACGACAAGTCGACCTACACCTACGTGCCCGAGATGATCCGCTTCTATCTCGGCGAGGCGCCGATCCTGCAGAACGTCCCGACCTGGCGCTGCGACAGGCCGGACGAGCACAAGTACGTGCTCGAGCACCTGCCCGAGCTGGTCGTGAAGGAAGTGCACGGCTCCGGCGGCAAGGGCATGCTGGTCGGGCCGACGTCGAGCAAGGCCGAGATCGAGGACTTCGCCCGCCTGGTGCGGGCGCGGCCGGACAATTACATCGCCCAGCCGACCCTGGCGCTCTCGACCTGCCCGACCTTCGTCGGCCAGGGCGTGGCGCCACGCCATGTCGATCTCCGCCCCTATGTGTTGTCGGGGCGCAAGATCACCATCATTCCCGGCGGGCTGACGCGCGTGGCGCTGAAAGAGGGATCGCTGGTCGTCAATTCGAGCCAGGGCGGCGGCACCAAGGACACCTGGGTGCTGGCGCCATGACGAAGTCTTTCATGAGCGAGTGGACGGTGCGGCGATGCTGAGCAGCACCGCCAAGAACCTCTATTGGATGGGCCGCTACCTGCAGCGCGCCAAGTCGACGGCGCGGCTGATCGAAGCCACGCAGCGGATGGCGCTGCAGTCGCGTGGCGAGGAGGCCGCGGGCGTTGCGGCGATCTTCGGCATGGAGGACGAGTTCCGCCAGACCCAGCAGCAGGGCGGGCGCCTCGCCAGCCTCATCGACTTCCTGGTGCTGGACGAGAGCAACCCCTCCTCGATCGTGAGTTCGATCTCGGCCGCCCGCAGCAACGCCCGCGAGGAACGCAACAACATCACCGTCGATGTCTGGGAAAGCCTGAACGGGCTGTGGCTGGAGCTCAGCACGCGCCTGCGCGGCGACCGCGCCACGCTCGACCGCGGCGCGCTGATCGAGACGGTGAAGAAGCAGGCGGTGATGATTTTTGGCGCGGCACAGGTCACCTTGCTGCGCGACGAGGCCTACAATTTCCTCCAGCTCGGCGCCTTCCTCGAGCGCGGCGACAACACCGCCCGCATCGTCGACGTGAAGTTTCACCTGCTGCGCCCCGACGGTAATCCGCATGCCGACAAGCCCGACTATTTCGCCTGGTCGGAGGTGCTGGCCTGCATCGGCGCCGTCCGCACCTACCGCCGCATCTATCGCAGCGCGCTCGACCCGGTGAAGGTGGCCGAACTGATGATGCTGCGCCGCGACGTGCCGCGCTCGGTGCACCATTGCCTGTGGATGGTCGACCTCAGCATGCGCGAGCTGGCCGACGCCTACGGCACCCGCGGCGAGGCCGACCGGCTGGCCGGCGAGCTGCACGCACGGCTGCGCTACGCGCGCGTCGACCAGATTTTCGAGATCGGCCTGGCCAAGTTCCTGGGCGGCGTGCGCGACGACATCGCCACGCTCTCCGATGAAATCGGCCGCCAGTTCCTGCTGGATTGAGCCATGCGCTTCACCATCGACCATACGACACACTTCGAGTTCGACCAGCCCAGTGGCCATTCGATCCACGACGTGCGGCTCACGCCTAAGCCCGCCGCGGGCCAGCGCATCGTCTCCTGGCGCATCGAGGGGCCGGGCAAGCGCTCCGAATGGGTCGACGGGCACGGCAACCAGGTCACGACTTTCTCGGCGGCCTACCGTCACGACAGCGTCGAGATCACGGTGCACGGCGTCTACGAACACAGCGGCACCGAGCAGTGGCTGCGCTATGTCGAGACGCCGACGCTTCCGGCCCCGTTCTGGCTGCGCAACACCGGCCTCGCCCGGCACGACGCCGGTTTCGACCCGGTGATCGAGGGCCTGGCCGAGCGGGCCGCCGACACCGCAGAGCGCGTCGCGGTCCTGCACGAGGTCATGGAGCGCGTCGGCAAACGCATCGTCTACAAGACCGGCGTCTCCACCGTCGACACCACCGCCATCGAGGCCTTGGCGCGCGGCGCCGGCATCGCGCAGGACCAGGCGCACGCCTTCATCGCCTGCTGCCGAAGGCTCGGCGTGCCGGCGCGCTACGTCAGCGGCTATCTGCGCAACGACGGTCCCGACCTGCACGTCGGCCGCACCAGCCATTCCTGGGCGGAGGCCTGGGTGCCCGGCCTCGAATGGGTGGGCTTCGATCCGGCCAACAACATCAGCCCGCACGGCGACAGCCTGCGGCTGGCGGTGGGCCTCGACTATCGCGACGCGGCCCCGGTCAGCGGCCGGCGCGTCGGATTCGGCGGCGCCAAGATGAGCGTCGATGCCTCGGTGCGCGTCGTCGATTGACAGCAAGACTTGAGCGAGCGGGACGCTCGCTCAGGCGCGGCATTAACGCCGGTACGGCGCGAACCTACGAGAAATAGCCCTCGCGACGGCGTCCGGAGAGCGTGCAGCCTTGCGGAAAAAGCCTGCCGCCAGTACGGTCGCGCGCTTTTTCAATGCCCGCTTTATCAATGCCAGAAGGAGGCATCTGCGTCATGGCTTTCATCGCCGACCGTCTGAGCCGTATCAAGCCCTCTCCGACCAATGCCGCCCAAGGCAAATTCCTGGAGATGAAGGCGGCGGGCAAAGACGTCATCGGCCTGGCTGCCGGTGAGCCCGACATGCCGACGCCCGACCACATCAAGGAAGCGGCGATCAAGGCCATTCACGCCAACGACACGCGCTACACCGCGGTCGCGGGCACACCGGCGCTGCGCCAGGCGATCGTGGCCAAGATGAAGCGCGACCATGGGCTCGAGTACAAGCCCAGCCAGACCGTCGTCACCTCGGGCGGCAAGCAGATCATCTTCAACGCCATGCTGGCGACGCTGAACCCCGGCGACGAGGTCATCATCCCGGCGCCGTACTGGGTCTCGTACCCTGAGATGGT
>JAUXRT010000340.1 GCA_030681635.1 Reyranella sp. | reverse complement strand
TTGGGCAGGCGCTTTTCCAGGCTGTCCATGTCGGCAATCATCAGCTCGGTCTCGACGACTTCGGCGTCGCTCACCGGATCGACCTTGCCGCTGACATGCGTCACGTCGCCGTCCTCAAAGCAGCGCAGCACGTGGGCGATGCCATCGACCTCGCGGATGTTGGCCAGGAACTGGTAGCCCAGCCCTTCGCCCATCGACGCGCCTTTGACGAGGCCGGCGATGTCGACGAACTCGAGCTGGGTCGGGATGATCTTGGCCGAGCCCGCGATCGCCGAGAGCTTGTCGAGTCGCGGATCGGGCACGGCGACACGGCCGACGTTGGGCTCGATGGTTCAGATCGGATTGTTGGCCGCCTGCGCCGCCTGGGTGGCCGTGAGCGCGTTGAACAGGGTCGACTTGCCGACGTTGGGCAGGCCGACGATACCGCAATTGAAACCCATGTTTTACTCTTTGAGGTTCAGGCGCGCCGGGAGATCCGGTGCGGGTGCCAGGCTCGCCACCCGGCTCATGTATCTTTCGTCCGCCTTGGCGCCGCCTTCGATCAGCAGCGCCGATTCCTCGGCCAGGGCCTGCAACAGCTTCGGCACCCAGCCGGTCTTGGGGTCGCGCTCGTCCGGCTCGAAGTCGCGCAGGACCCAGTGCAGCACGAGGTCCTTGTGGCCTGGATGGCCAATGCCGATGCGCACGCGGCGATAGTCCTTGCCGACGTGGGCGTCGATGTCCCGTATGCCGTTATGGCCACCGGCACCGCCGCCCTTCTTCATGCGCACGCGCCCCGGTGCGATATCGAGCTCGTCGTGGAACACCACCATCCGGTCCAGCGGCACCTTGAGGAAGCGCACCGCCTCGCCCACGGACCTGGCCGACTCGTTCATGAAGGTCATGGGCTTCAGGACGACGACGCGCTCGCCGCCAAGATGGCCTTCGGCCACCTCGCCGTTGAAGCGTGCACGCCAGGGGGAGAAAACACGGCGGCGGACGATCTCGTCCACCGCCATGAATCCAACGTTGTGCCGATGCCCCGCATAGCGCGGCCCGGGATTGCCGAGGCCGACCAGCAGGAGCATCGAGCGCTTACTTCTTGGCCGGAGCCGGCGCCTTGCCGCCCGCCGCCGGAGCAGCACCTGCCGCCGGGGCCGCGCCACCCGCCGCGGGTGCAGCACCCGCCGCCGGAGCCGCCGCACCATCCGCAGCGGCCGGAGCCGCCGCATCGGCCGCCGCCTGCTCGCGCACCACGGTCGGTGCGGCGATCGAGGCCACGGTGGCGTCCTTGTCGCGGCTCACCACCCGCACGCCCTCGGGAACCGAGATCGTCGAGAGATGGATCGAGTGGCCGATCTCGAGGCCGGTCAGGTCGACCTCGAAGTATTCGGGGATCGAGTCGGCCTTGGTGCGCACCGTGATCTCGTGGAGCACGATGTTGAGCACGCCGCCGCGCTTGATGCCGGGCGCCGCCGCTTCGTTCTTGAAGTGGACGGGGACCTGCACGGTGATGATCGACTCGGGGCCGATCCTCAGGAAGTCGAGATGGAGGGGCTTGTCCGTCACCGGGTCGACCTGGACGTCGCGCGGCAGGACTTGGTAGCCCTTGCCCTCGACGTCGATCTCGAGCCGATGGTTGAAGTAACCTTCCTTGTGCAGTTCGCGCTCGATCGATTTCGGCTCGACCGCGATCATGACCGGGGGTTGCTTGTCGCCGTAGATAACGGCAGGAATCAGTCCCTCGCGACGGCTGGAACGGGCGCCCCCTTTGCCGGCCCGATCCCGCATCCTCGCGACGACTTTGGTCGTCTCTGACATCTCACTTCTCCTTGGGTTGGTCTTTTCTCTCTCTCACTCGCGGCGCGGCCTCCAGGGGTGCCGATCGCCGGATCTCCAAATTCTTCAGTCGACCAAATCTTCAGTCAAACAAACTCGAAACCGACGATTCGTCAGAAATACGCTTCATGGCTTCGGCCATCAGCGTGGCGATGCTGAGCGGCCGCACGTTGGGCGAAATCCGCACCGCCTCGGTGGGCTGGATCGAATCGGTGATGACCAGCTTCTCCATCGGCGAGGCGGCAACGCGGGCGACCGCGCCGCCCGACAGCACGCCGTGCGTGACGTAGGCGCACACCGACTTGGCGCCCTGGTCCATGAGGGCGACCGAGGCGTTGCAGAGCGTGCCGGCCGAATCGACGATGTCGTCGATCAGGATGCAGTCGCGGCCCTTCACGTCGCCGATCACGTTCATGACCTCGCTGACACCGGCCTGCTCGCGGCGCTTGTCGATAATAGCGAGGTCGGCGTCGATACGTTTGGCAATGGCGCGCGCCCGGACCACGCCGCCGACGTCCGGCGATACCACGGTGAAGTCGCGGTTGGGCAGCGTTTCCTTGATGTCCTTGCTGAACACCGGGCCGGCGTAGAGATTATCGACGGGGATGTCGAAGAAGCCCTGAATCTGCGCGGCGTGCAGGTCGAGTGTCAGCACACGATTGGCGCCGGCGTGGGTCAGGAGATTGGCGACCAGCTTGGCCGTGATCGGCGTGCGCGAGCCGGTCTTGCGGTCCTGCCGGGCGTAACCGTAGTAGGGCATCACCGCCGTGATGCGCCGTGCCGAGCTGCGGCGCAGCGCATCGATGGTGATCAGCAGTTCCATCATATGGTCGTTGGCCGGAGAACTCGTCGACTGGAGGACGAACATGTCCTCGCCGCGCACGTTTTCCAGGATCTCGACAAAGATCTCGTTGTCCGCAAAGCGGCGGATGTTGGCCTTGACCAGCGGCAGCGACAGCTTGGCAGAAATGGCTTCCGCCAGCGGTCGGTTGCTGTTGCCGGTGAGAATCTTCATGGATCACGCCCCTCGCGCCGGGACGGGACCCCGCTAAGTAGTTGATCTGAAACGACAAAACGGCCATCCCAGGCCGCGACGCGGCGGACCATACCAATGTGGGCGGGCCGTGTAA
>JAUXRT010000509.1 GCA_030681635.1 Reyranella sp. | reverse complement strand
CGGTTCGAGGTCGGGAAGAACTGCTTCTGCACCAGGCCGAACAGGCCCATGGCGCCCAGGAAGGCGAGGGTCGTGATGGCGATGGTGGTCTTGCGCCAGGTCACGCACCACACGACGATCCGGCGGAACAGCGTGTAGAGCCGGCCCTGGTAGGGATCGGCGTGCTGGGCCTTGGGCTGCGGCAGCAGCCGGTAGCCCAGCCAGGGCGTGAACAGCACGGCCACGAACCACGAGACGATCAGCGAGATGCCGACCACCCAGAAGATCGAGTTGGTGTATTCGCCGGCGCTCGACTTGGCGAAGCCCACCGGCACGAAGCCCGCCGCCGTCACCAGCGTGCCGGTCAGCATCGGGAAGGCCGTCGAGGTGTAGGCGAAGGTCGCAGCTTCCATGCGGCTGAAACCCTGCTCGAGCTTCACCATCATCATCTCGACGGCGATGATGGCGTCGTCGACCAGGAGCCCCAGCGCAATGATCAGGGCGCCGAGCGAAATGCGCTGGAAATCGATGCCGAGCAGCAGCATGCCGACGAAGGTGATGGCCAGCACCAGCGGCACCGAGAGCGCCACGATGATGCCGGTGCGCACGCCCAGGCTGATGAACGACACCACCAGCACGATGGCGAGCGCTTCCAGCAGCGAGGCAGTGAACTCCTCGAACGACTTGTCGACCACTTCGGGTTGGTTGGCGACGCGGTGCACGGTGATGCCGACCGGCAGCTCGCGCTCGACCTCGGCCATCGCAGCCTCCAGCGCCTTGCCGAGCGTCTGCACGTTGCCGCCGGGCGCCATGACGACGCCAAGGCCGATCACCGCCTTGCCCTTGAAGCGCATGGTGGTCTGTTGCGGATCCTGGTAGCCGCGCTTGATCTCGGCGACGTCGGCCAGGGTCAGGGTGCGGCCGTTGGCGCTGAACGGAAGGTTGGCGAGGTCGGCGGCGGAGGTCGGCGCGCCGTCGACGCGTACGGCCACGCGCTCGCCCCTGGTTTCGACCGTGCCCGAGGCCACGATCGAGTTCTGCTTGCGGATGACGTCGAGGATCTGGTCGACCGGCACGCCCAGCATGGCCAGGCGCGTGTGGCTGAACTCGATGTAGATCTTCTCATCCTGCAATCCGAAAAGGTCGGCCTTGGTGACGTCGGGCACGCGCAGCACGCGCTGTCGCACTGCCTTCACGATGTCCTTCACTTCGGCCGAGGAAAAGCCGTCGGACTCGAAGGCCCAGATCAGGCTGTAGGTGTCGCCGTACTCGTCGTTGAAGAACGGCCCCATGACGCCCTGCGGCAGGCTTCCGCGGATGTCCCCGACCTTCTTGCGCACCTGGTACCAGAGATCGGCCACCCTGGCCGGTGGGACGTCGTCGCGCAGCGAGACGTAAATCACCGTCTCGCCGGGCTTGGTGTAGCTCGTGACGTTGAAGAAGTAGGGCAGCTCCTGCAGCTTGGTCTCGATCTTGTCGGTGACCTGCTGCTCGACCTCGCGCGAGGTGGCGCCGGGCCAGGCCGCCGACACCACCATCTGCTTGATGGTGAAGGGCGGATCCTCGGCGCGGCCGAGATTGAAGTAGGCCCAGACGCCCGCGATGCTGAGGGCGACCATGAAGAAGACGGTCAGCGTGCTGTACTTGAGCGCCAGCGCCGACAGGTTGGTGCGCGTGCCCATGGCGTCAGGTCCGGGGCCGGGCGGCCTGCAGCACCGGCTTCACCTTTTGGCCGGCCTCGAGCTTGTGCACACCCGCGGTGGCGATCAGCTCGCCGTCCTTCACACCCGAGGCGATCGCCGCGGTATCGTTGCGCCAGCGTGCGATGACGACAGGGCGAAGCTCGACCGCGCCGGTCGACTTGTCGACCACCCACACGGCCGGCCGCGTGCCCTGCTGGAAGATCGCGGCCAGCGGCACCTCGGCCACGGGCATGGCGTCGGGACGCTCGAAGCTGAGTGTCGCGGTCATGCCAAGGCCGATGAATTCCGGTGGCTGGGCGATGCTGAAGCGCGCCGGATAGGTGCGCGAGGTGGGATCGGCGCTGGGCGAGAGTTCGCGCAACTGGGCGGCGTGGCGCTTGCCCGGGTCGGACCAGAGTTCGAAGCCGGCGGCGGCTGAGCCGCGCACCACTTTCAGGCGATGCTCGGGCACGCCGACCAGAATCTCGAGTTCGTCGGTGCGGGCCACGCGGACCACACCCTGGCCCTGGGACATGACCTGGCCGACCTCGGCCTGGACGGCGGTGACGACACCGCCGGTATCGGCGCGGAGTTCGGTGTAGGCGAGGTTGTTCTCGGCCGAGGAAAGCTGGCTGCGCGCCTGGTCGGCTCGGGCGAGCGTCGTCGCGGCAAGCATCTGGCGCTGCTCCAGCGTCTGCGGCGTGAAGGCGGCGCCGCCGCGCAGTTGCTGGTAGCGCTCGTGGTCGGCCTTGGCGCGGACATGGTCGGCCTCGGCGGAAGCGAGGGCGGCGCGCGCATTGTCGACGGCGAGGCGGAGGTCGGCGGGGTCGAGCTGGGCGATCAGGTCGCCCGGTTTCACGACCGTGCCGACATCGACCGAGCGTTGCACGATCTTGCCGGAAACGCGGAAGCCCAGGGTGCTTTCGATGCGGGGAACGACGGTGCCGGCCAGGACGAGCGACTGCGCCTGTCGGCTGTAGGCGATTTCTAGAACGCGGGCCGGGCGTACGATCGGCTCGTTGGCCGAGACGCGGGACGCATTGGCCGTCAGCGATAAAGTGGCAAAACCTGCGGCCCCGACGGCAACGGCGCCAAGGGCAATGGCGATGACCTTGATCGGGAGACGCATGGCGGGCCTTCCTTGCGAGGTTTACAATGTTCAGTGTCACTAGACTGACCATTGATAACTTATCAACGATAACTTATCTTCGTTAAGTCGAGAGTCAAGAGCAGGGAGTTCGATTTGGCAGTCCCATCAACAGCCGTGGCGTCCAGTCGCAAAAAGCGAGGCGAGGGCCATACGCGCCGGGAGGAGATCCTCCAGGCGGCCAAGGAGCTGTTCCTGGAAGCCGGATACGACGCCACGACGATCCGCAGGATCGCCGACCGGGTGGGGGTCTCGGCGCCCGCCCTCTATCTCTACTTCCACGACAAGGAAGCGATGATGCTGGCGCTCTGCGACCAGACCTTCGGCCACCTGGTCGAACACGTCGCCTTCATCGAGAAGACCGTCAGTGACCCGCTGGATTGCGTCCGCCAGTTCGGCGAGGCCTATGCTCGTTTCGGCCTCGAACATCCCGACGAATACCGGCTGGTCTTCATGGGCAACAACATGCCGGAGTCGGTGCGCAAGGTCGGCCATCGCATGGCCACCGACGACCCGACCCGACCCGGCGTCGGTGGCGCGATCGTGTTCAGCCGTCTGGTGGCGATGCTGTCCCGGCTCGAGGCCTCGGGCGTCAAGCTGAACTACCCGCCGGACACCTGCGCCGAGCTGTGCTGGATGGGCATCCACGGCGTGGTGGCGGCGCTCATCATGAAGCCGGACTTCCCCTGGTCGAATCGCGAGACGCTCATCAAGGGCATGCTGGACATCGTCGTGAAGGGGCTCGTTCGCTAAGGCCGGGGCCAAGCCTGCGGGAAGAGTTCGCAGCTCATCGCCGCACCTGATGCAAGGTCGGGCGTGTAGGGGAACTGGAAGGTGCCCGGCCGCGGATCATAGCGCGCGTCGTCGCCGGTGTAGCGCAGCGACAGGCCGCGCCGGCGGGCGCCTGGGGTCGAATTGCCCGGGGCGCCGTGCACGATCATGGCGTGGAACACCAGGCAATCGCCCGGCTCCATCTCCCACCATTTGATGTCGTATTTGCTCCGGTCGGCGTCGATGTCGGGGATCGGCACGAGGTCGCTGTCGGTGAACTTCGCCGCGTGGCCCTTGCGGAACGGGGTCGGCCGGTAGTTGACGCCCCAGCGGTGCGAGCCCGCGATGAATTCGACGGCGCCATTGCTGCGGTCGATCGGGTCGAGCGCGATCCAGACCGAGGCGATCTGCCAGCCTTTCACCGGCCAGTAGGGCTGGTCCTGGTGCCATGGCGTGGGATGGGCCGTTCCCGGCTCCTTCACGAAGAGCTGGTCGTAGAAGAAATCGGCGCGATCCGATCCCATCATCTTGGCGGCGATCTTGCCGGCCGGCGACGCGGTTGCGGCCAGGCGAAAGTCGTTGTCGCGCTGCCACATGAACATGTCGCCGAAGAAGGTCCCCGGCGTGCTGCCTTCGGCGAAGTTGGTGGCGTTTGGCCCCGGCGCCGCGAGATCGCGCTCGATCGCCTCGCACAGGAGCCCAACCCAGACGGCGTCGAACGCGCCGCGCAGGCAGACGACGCCGTCGCGGTCATAGGCCGCGACGTCGCCTTCGGTGAGCGCGTGCCTCAAGCGTTTTGCAGGACGTGGACGGCGCGGTTGGCGACGAGGTCCTTGTTCTTCTCGCCGTAGGCCTTCATGTGCGCAGACGCGCCGTGGGCCTTGAGATCGTCCATGCTCTCCCACTTCTCGATCACCACGAAAGTGTCGGCGCCGAACTTGGCGAACGGGCCGCCATCGGTGTCGACCGCGGCGCC
>JAUXRT010000318.1 GCA_030681635.1 Reyranella sp. | reverse complement strand
GCGGGCGCAGTGGCCTGCCTGCCGATCGCCTGGTCGTTGATGCACGAGTACCAGCGCAAACGCGTGCTCACCTTCCTCGATCCCGACAGCGATCCGCTGGGCGCCGGCTACCACATCACCCAGTCCAAGATCGCCATCGGCTCGGGTGGCCTGTTCGGCAAGGGATTCCTCAAAGGCACGCAGTCGTCGCTGAACTTCCTGCCGGAGAAGCAGACCGACTTCATCTTCACCACCTTCGTCGAGGAGTGGGGGATGGTCGGCGCCTTCGTGCTGCTCGCCCTGTTCACCCTGGTGCTGGTCTGGGGCTTCTCGATCGCCTTCCGCAGCCAGCATCATTTCGGCCGCCTGCTGGCGCTCGGCGTCACCGCCATGATGTTCCTCTACGTCTTCATCAACTCCGCCATGGTCATGGGCCTCCTGCCCGTGGTCGGCGTGCCGCTGCCGCTGGTCAGCAACGGCGGCACCGCCATGGTCTCGGTGATGTTCGCCTGCGGCCTGCTGATCGGGGTCAATGTCTACCGCGACGCGCAATTGCCGCGGACCCGGTGAATCCGGGAAGAATCCCGGGGATTTCTTTGCCGCGGGGCTATCGACAAGGGGTATCCTGCTTGGTATAGCCGCGCCGCTTCCGGCCAATGTCCCCAGCAATCGGGGGCGCTTAGCTCAGTTGGTAGAGCAGCTGACTCTTAATCAGCGGGTCGTAGGTTCGAGCCCTACAGCGCCCACCATTGCCGGATGAAACCCAGTGCCGGATGAAGCAAGGCCCCGCTCCGCGGGGCTTTTTTCGTGGCGGCCCATTTTGGGCAGTCCCGGCGTTGAAGGCCGGCCGGCCGGCCCTAGGCTGCGGGCAGGGAGGAAATCAACATGCAACGCCGTTCCGCCATCACGCTTCTGCTGGGCGCGTCGGTCGCCGCCGGCACGGGCCCTGTCCGGGCCCAGTCGCTCGACTGGGAAACGATCGCCGGCCACGACGGGCGCTACAGCCTCGAAATGCCCAGGGGCTATCGCTACCTCACGGCGCGCAAATCCGACGACGATACGCTGCGCCAGTACGTCTTCCGATGGAACGGGGGCGGGCTGGATTTCGCCCTCTACGACCAGTCGCAGGTCGAAGACGGGAGCAACATGCCGATGGATCTATGGGTGATCCTGAAGAACATGCAGGCCGCCGTGCAGAAGCGGTGGCCTGGCTCGACCGTCCTGCAACAGTCGGAGGCCCAGCTCGGGCCGGCCCAGGGCCGCTCCTTCACCCTCAGCGTCGACCAGGGCCGGAACGTTGTCGTGGTGCGAATCTACTATGCCAATGCGCGCCTCTACGAGGTTCTGGCGCTCGTCCCGGCCGCCGAGCAGAACGGTCCGGTGGTCACCCGGTTCATGAATTCCGTGCGTATCGTCCGCTAGACCGGTCGCCTATTCTGGTGCGGCGTTTCACGGCACCGAAGGGGCGGCAATGCGTTGGGACATGTCGGCCGACTGGGCCAAGCGGGGCGTGCTCGTCGAACTGGCCCGCAAGGCTGCCGCCTCGCGCCCCGACGATGCGCAGCAGTGGGAACGGCTCGCCCACGCCCTGCTCCTGATGGCGCGGGACGACGAGGCCGTCGCGGTCCTGACCGAGGCGATCGCCAGGCTGCCCGCGGCGCCGAAACTTCCGCTCATGCTCGCGGGCATCCACCATCGGCTCGGCCGCGGCGATCTCTTCGATCGGGTCATGCGCGAGGTCCCGGCGATCCCGGCCGATGATCTGCCGACGACGTTGCACCGTCTTGAATTGCTCATGAAGGCCGCCGCCGCGAACGACGCCGTCCGGATCGCGCGTGAGATCCTGGCGCGCGACCCGGCCCACGATGCGGCGATGGAATGCCTGGCGTATGCCCTGAAGGACAGTCCCGAACGCATGATCCCGATTTGCCGGGCGGCGCTCGATCGCAAGGCCGGCCACGTCCTGGCGCGCTACGAGCTGGCGGCTTCCTGCGCCCGCCTGGGACGCTCGGACGAGGCACGGAAGCTGATCGATCTCGAGCGCTTTGTGACGGTGACCGACGTGGCGGCGTCGGGGCAATACGCCGCCGCAGGGGCCTTCGAAGAGGCGCTGAGCGACGAGATCATCCGCAATCCGACCCTGAAGCCCGATCCGGCCGGCAAGGCGACGAGAGGCGGCCTGCAGACCGCGGCCGATCTTGCCGTCGCGTCCGACGGGGCGGTCGGCGTCTTGATCGGCCTGTTGCGCGCCGCGGTGGATGCCTTCACAGCCGGCCTGCCCGACCGATCGGACGATCCCTTCATTGCGGCGCGTCCCGAGACCGCGGCGATCCACGCCTGGGCGGTGGTCTATCCGGGTGAGGGCTTCCAGGAGTCGCACATTCACTATTCAGGTTGGCTGAGCGGCGTCTATTACGTCGCGGCGCCGAAACTCTCCCGGCGCGACGACGTCCGCGCCGGCTGCCTGGCGCTCGGCAGCCTGGATCTGCCGGAGGGGCGAGAGCCGCCCTGGGGCGTCCGCGACATACGACCTGCACCCGGCCGGCTGGTCCTGTTCCCCTCCTTCGTGCCGCACGCGACGCTGCCGACGAAATCGCCCGAGCCCAGGATCTGCGTGGCCTTCGACGTGGTTCCCGGCGCGCCCTAGGCGCGTCCGGCCTCGGCCTCGCGCTGATAAAACAGGAGATCGCGCTCGGGCGCCGGCATCAGCGGCTGCACGAATTCCTCCGGCGTCGTACGGACGGCGGCTGGCCCAGGCATTGTCGCCGGCGAACATGGTGTAGTGTGATTTCGTGGCGTCATACTGCCGTGGCGGCGACTGATATCAAGATTGCCGATACCAGGATTGATTCATTCAACTTCGCAAGCGCGACCCAGGGGCCCGATATGACCAGGCGAATCGGAATCCTCACCAGCGGCGGCGATTGCGCCGGCCTCAACGCCGTGATCCGCGCCGTGGCTCTGCGCGCGCATCATGGCTACGGCTGGACGACGATCGGCATAAGTCGCGGCACGCTCGGCCTGCTGGAGCGCCCGGTCGAGGCCATGGTGCTCGACCCGGCCCGTCTCGATTCCGCGCTGGCGCGCCAGGGCGGCACCTTCCTCGGCAGCACCAATCGCGGCGATCCCTTCGCCTATCCGATGCCGGACGGAAGTTTGAAGGATCGCTCCGGCGAAATGGTCGACGGGCTGAAACAGCTTGGCCTGGACGGGTTGATCGGCGTCGGCGGCGACGGCAGCCTCGACATCCTGCGCCGTCTGCTGGCGCCGTCGGGCGTGCCCTTCGTCGGGGTCCCGAAGACCATCGACAATGACGTGGGCCAGACCGAGCGTGCGGTCGGCTATTCGACCGCCGTCGCCATCGCCACCGAGGCGCTCGACCGGCTGCAGCCGACCGGCGCCAGCCACGAACGCGTTATGGTGCTGGAGGTGATGGGCCGCGACGCCGGCCACATCGCCATCGCCGCCGGCATCGCGGGCGGCGCCGATGTCGTTTTGATTCCCGAAGTGCGCTGGCGTCTCGACCGCGTCACGGGCCACATCGCCCGCCTGCGCGCCGAGGGCCGCACCTCGGCGCTGGTCGTGGTGGCCGAGGCCGCCGGGCAGTCCGACGAGGCGGCCGATGCCGCGGCCGATGCGCCCGGCCACGGCGTCGGTGAGTGGCTGGCCAAGCGGCTGGCGAAGGCGACGGGGGCCGAGGCGCGCGCCACGGTGCTGGGCCACGTCCAGCGCGGCGCCATGCCCACCGCCGAGGACCGGCTACTCGCCTCGGCGCTGGGTGTCCGCGCGGTCGACGTGCTGGCCGACGGCAAGGGCGACCGGATGGTGGCGTGGTGGAACCGGCAGGTGATCGACGTGCCACTGGAAAAGGTGGTGGGCCGCTCGCGCACCGTCGATCCCGACGGCACCCTGATCCGCACGGCGCGGGCGCTGGGGATCTGTCTCGGCGACGCTGCCTAGGTACGGGTGGACTGGGCGAGATCGCTTCGAGCGATCC
>JAUXRT010000507.1 GCA_030681635.1 Reyranella sp. | reverse complement strand
GCCGCCGGCGAGGAAGTCGGCCTTCTCCTTGCGCGGCACGTAGTCGGGATTGCGCTCCAGCACCATCGCGTTGCCCGGCCGCCATTCACTCTTCACGAATCGGAACGGGCCCGAGCCGATCGGTTCGGGAATGCGCTGGTCGGACGGTGTGGCCGCCAGGCGCGCCGGCATCATCGCCGGCAGCGGTGCGTTCGGCTTGCCCAGCACGTCGAGCAGCAGCGGGAATGGTTGCTTCAGCACGAGCTTAAAGGTCTTGTAGTCGACCGGGGCGAGCGACTCGGTGTCGGCCAGAAGCATCTTGCCGAGCGCGTCGCGGGCGCCCCAGCGCTTGAGCGACGCCACGCAGTCCTCGGCCGTAACCGGCGTGCCGTCATGCCACTTGAGGCCGTCGCGCAGGGTGAAGCTCCAGGTGAGCTTGTCGCCGCTCACTTGCCAGGCGTCGACCATCTGCGGCTTGATCTCGCCGGCTTCGTTCATGGCGAACAGCATGTCGAAGACATGGAGCGAGAACGATCGGGTGATGGCCACCGTGGTGGCATGCGGATCGAGGATCGTCGCCTCGGACTCGAGCACCACCGTCAGCGACTTGGCGGCCCGCGCCTCGCGTGACCCGATCAAAGACGTCGTCGCCAGTGCCGCGCCCGCCGCCAGCGCCGTCCGCCGTCCCAATTGCCCGCTACGCATTCAAAAGCCCCCTGTCTGATACGCCGGCAGCGTAGCGGCGTTTGGGAGCAAACGGAAATGGGCGGGCCCCGCATTTCCGCTGGGCATTTTCGCTGGCCGGCCCACGGTGTTCTTGCTTGTGCGGTTTGCGCTAGGCGGGCGACATGATGCGACAGGTTGCCTGGTCAACGAACAGATCGACCGGCGGACCATAGACGGGCACGCCCAACCGCTCGCCCGGACCCGCCGGTGGGATGATCACCTGCGTGTCCTCGATCTTGCGACCGGCATTCGTGAAGGTGCAGCCGACCACCGAATTGACGACGTCTGCGCTGTTGTTGGTGATGTAGATCACCGTCAACCAACGCTCGCCCGGCACCGCCTGCAAAGACGCGCCGTCGAGGGTCACGATCGGAACGCTCGGCCCCGCTGTGATGGGCAACACGCCCATCAGGCTGACGCGCGGACGCTGGACCGTGACACCTTCAACGACCGCTACCTGGCTGCGCGGATCGAAGGCCTTGTCCCGCTCCGATGTCGGCGGAGCGGCCTTGTTGTCCTGGCTCACGGTCTCCGGCGTCCAGACCTTGCCAGTCCGTTCATCCCGGAACTGGCCCGTCGTCTGCGCCAGCGCAGATGCTGCCAGCACCAAGGCAAGAGTGCCTGCAGCAGCAGCCGTGGCGGAACGAGTTGCGCGCTTCATCACTGTCACCCTCTACATGTCCTTCATGCGACGCATCTCCCAGGTGCTCACCTGGGCCTCGGCTTCCTGCTCGGTGATGCCGTAGCGCGTCTGGATCTTGCCGACGAGCTGGTCGCGGCGGCCCTCGATGGCCAGCAGGTCGTCATCCGTGAGCTTGCCCCACTGCTCCTTCACGGCGCCCTTGCTGGTCGTCCAGCTCCCCTTGATCTTTTCCCAGATCGTCTTGGCATCGGACTGCGTGGTGGTCTGGCCGCTCGTCTGGGCCAAAACGGCCAGCGGCACGGTGGCGGCGGCGATGCAAATGGCGATAACGGCAAGCGTACGCATGGGAATCTCCTGGTTAAATGAGAGAATTGAGACTGGTGATCGGGCAACGACGTCTGCCGGCCGAAGTTGCTTCCGGCAGCACACGAGAGCCAAGCGGATCAGGCCGTGACTAGGACCACAGCGACCGCAGGAGCATGGCGACCGGCACGACGATCAGAATGGCCACATAGAGGTCCAGCAATTCACCATCGAGCAGCCGGTTGACTGTCCGTTCGTTGGTTCTGCTATTGGCCTGCCTGTGAGGAGTTGTGACACTCATCTCGCCCTCCGAGGGTAACAATCTCCCCGATGTAACGTGGGCGAAGCCGGACGGTTGCCGAACCGGGATCAGGCCGAGGGGGCGGTCCGGGCGGCGTGATTCAGGGCTTGTTGCAGGTCGATTGCCGAATAGGGCTTTGTGATGAACTGGTGACCATCCGCCTGCCCCTCGGGCCGGCCATAGCCGCTGGCAATGATCACCGGCAAGCTGGGAAGTCGCCGATGTACTTCTGCCGCGAGTTCCTCGCCGCTCATTCCCGGCAAGCCCAGGTCCGTCAACAACAGGTCGAAGCTGCCGTCCCGCGTCAGCAGGTCGAGGGCCTGTTCGGCGCTGCCGACGCCTGCCACCGAGCAGCCAAGCCGGACCAGCATGTCGGAAACCGACATGCGAAGGACAACCTCGTCCTCCACCAGCAGAATGCGCCGAGGCAGGTCGCCATCGGGCATGGCGTCGGCCGTGGCCTCCACCGCCGTTACCGATGGCTGCGCCGGCAACCGCCGCGCCGACAACACGCCCCGCACTTTGGCGGCCAGCGCCTCGGCACCATAGGGTTTGACGATCATCGCGTAGCGAGATTGGCCGGTCTCGGGAATAAGGTCCCTCGCGTACCCTGACGTCAGGAGCACCGCGATGCCGGGCCGCAGATTTTGCGCCAGCGCTACCATTTCCATCACCGGCAGCGTTCCAGGCATCACGATATCGGTGAACAGAAGATCGAATTCCGCATCCTTGTTCAGCAACGCCGCCGCGGCATCGGCATTCTCCACGGCGGTCACGCGATAGCCCCAGCCGCCAAGCATGTCGACCACCGCTTGACGCACGTCGTCGTGGTCCTCGACCACGAGAATGCGCTCCCGGCCGGTCGGTGTGACCGTCGGGTCCGTCGCGTTCTCGGCCACCGCGTCGAGCGTTCGTGGCAGATAAAGCTTCACGCTGGTGCCCTGCCCGATGGCGCTGTCGATCCGGATATGACCGTTGGACTGGCGGACGAAGCCGTACACCATGCTGAGGCCCAAGCCGGTGCCCTTGCCGTCGCGCTTGGTCGTGAAGAACGGATCGAATGCCTGGGCCGCGACTTCCGGGGGCATGCCGGTGCCGGTATCGCTCACCGCGACCAGGACGTAGGCGCCCGGCGTCACTTCGGGGTGCAGTATCGCATAGCTCCGGTCGAGGCTGACGTTCGACACCTCGACCCTTACCGTGCCGCCGTCCGGCATGGCGTCGCGCGCATTGATCGCCAGATTCAGGATCGCGTTCTCGAGCTGGCTGGGGTCGATCCGCGCATTCCACGGGTCGTCGGCCATCGCCAGTTCGACGGTGATGCGCTCGCCGAGTGAATGGCGGAGCAGGTCGGCAAGATCCGACAACAGTTGCGCGACATCGGTCGGCTGCGGCGCCAACGGCTGCCGCCGGGCGAATGCCAGGAGCTGCTGCGTCAGGCGTGCGCCGCGCTCCGCTGCCGCTGTCGCACTCTGCAATCGCGCCACGACCCCGAGGTTGGCGCCCACGTCGTCCTTCATGAGGTCGAGGTTGGCCCGGATGACCTGCAGGATGTTGTTGAAGTCGTGCGCCATGCCCCCGGTGAGCTGGCCCGTGGCCTCCATTTTCTGGCCTTGCCGCAGCGCGGTCTCGTCGCGCAGTTGCTCGGTGATGTCGACGCATCGCACCACCGCGCCACCACCCGACATCTCACCGCGCGACACCTCGTATTCGCGCCCTTCGTACGAGACACGCGCCGTCAGCGACCGGTCCGGCGCTTCGACGTCAAGGTGCAATGGTTCGAGCAGGGCACGCATTGCCGGCAAGCGGCCTGACAGCAACTGCTCCCTCGTCAGGGGGCCGCCCTTGACGGGATCCCAGCCCGCGAGTTGCGCAAAGGGCTCGTTCCAGGCCACGACCGAACCCTCGGCACCGATCACGCAGATCGGATCGCGCAGGCTCTCGAGAGTCGTCTTGAGCAGATTCGAGCGCGCAAGAAGCTCGCGTTGCGCACGTTCCAGTCGCCCGGCGCCGCTGACGATGATGACAATGCCGGCGATGAGGCACACGAAGGCGCCGCCCATGACCAGCAAGCCGGCGATGTCCGCCTTGTCCTGCTCCGAGCGCAGCGTCGCGAGCCGCCGGGCGAGCAACAGCCGCTGACCTTCGATGAACGTGTCGCCGATGCCGCGGATCCGCTCCAGCGTCGTGCCCGACGTGCCGGTGCGGGCAATGGCAAGTGCTGCGTCCCGCCCGTGTATCTGATAGGCGGCCACGGTACTGCCGAGCCATACGAGCTTTTCGCCGACCAGGGAACGGAACTCCCTGACCTGCTGCGTGGCGTCGGGGTCGGTGGAGGCAGCGGCCTCGAGCTGGCGGAGGCCGGCTTCGATGCGCAGGCGTGCCTGTTCGTAAGGGCCCAGGCTGGCCATGTCGCCGGTCAGCAGATAATTTTTCTGGCCGATCTCCGCGTCCTGCAACGCAACCACGGTATCGCGCATCAACGACATGGTCTCGTAGTTCCCGACCACCAGGCGCTGCTGCCTGGCGGCGGAGTTGGAGTGCGTGATGGCCAGCATGGCGCCGGTCGCGATTACCACGGCGACCGTCAGTCCGACGATCAGCCCGGTCAAACGCGTCGCCCGCGGCACGCTAGGCATCCGCAACCGGCTCCTTGGCCATCGGGAATGTCAGGACGACGCGTGTGCCCCCGCCATCGCGCGGCAATATCGTCACCTCGCCTCCAAGCTGCATCGCCAGGCCACGGATCAAGGTCAGGCCGAAGACGCCCCGCCCATCCGCCCGGACCGGCCCACTGTCCTTGTCGAGGCCGTTGTCCTCGATGACGAACGTGACCTGGTCGTCGCTTTCGGCCGCCTCGATCCGAATCTCGGGCGTGGCGACGCCGCTGAAATCGTGGTCAAGGGCAGCGCTCACCACTTCGGTCACGATCAGGCCGACCGGAATGGCCGTGTCGGGACCGACCGCCATGATCGGGGCGCGGATATGAAAGCGCGGCGTCGGCCGATTGTCGTTCACGCCGCCAACCGAGATCTGGCGCACCAGATCGCTGATGAAGCGCTGGAAGTCGACCAGGGCCCAGCTCGTCCTCTCATAGAGATGCCGATGCAGGATCGAGAGGGTGAGGACACGGTTCTGGGCATCGCCGAAGAAGCGGCGGATACGCGGCGAGCGGATTTCGCCGGCCTGCAGGTTGAGCAGGCTCGAAATCATCTGGAGATTGTTCTTCACCCGGTGATGGATCTCGCGAAGCATATGGTCCCGCTGCTCCAGCCCGGCCCGCAGTTCGGCCTCCCGGCTGGCGATCGCCTCGGCCATTGCCGTCACGCCCTCGCCGACTGCCGCCAGTTCCGGCGTCCAAGGGCGTGTCGGAACGAAGGTGCCCGGTTCACCACGGGCGACCTTGCCGGCAAAATCCCGGATGTAGCGCAGCGGATGGACACACCAACGGTCGGCACCGAACCAGACTGCAACCAGCGCCAGGATGAGGGCCAGCATGACGAGCAAGAACGCGTCTCCGGCCCGAGCAAGCAACAGGATTTCATCCGCTGCGGGCGCCGCGGCGATGGCGAAGATGGCGTTTCCCGCCAGGGGCCGGAGGCTGAAAGCGTAGAGCATGCCATCCTGACCATAATCCTGGAAGGTGGTCTGACCGCCCACGATCGCCGCGGCGATGCGGGCGGCCACCGGCAACGCACGAACCATCTCAGCGGTACCGCCGATCGAGGCTCCGGCGCGATCGACCAGTGCCACGGCGATGCCGCCGTCGGCCTGCACCGGCAGCACCTTGTCGGCAAGGTTCCGGAGCGAAATGCCGATGGCGCACATGCCGCCGAACTCGCCATTGCGCAGGATCGGCAATGCCGCCGGCATGATGCTGAGAGCCGTCACCCGGCTCGCGATCTGGGTGCCGACCGAGAACGCCTTCGTGTCGCGGACGTGGCGAAAAATCTCACGGTCGGAGAACCCCATGCCGACCACGGTGACGGTGCTCGAGCAGCGCGCGACACCCTTGTCGTCGGTGACAAGCGCCGAGGAATACTCCGCCGGAAAGGCTTGCAGGATCCGGGCGAAGTAGACCTCGCAGCCCGTGATGTCGGCCTGAGTCGGCTCCGCGCCCGCACTCCCCATCACGGCGCCGTCGGAACATGCGGCAACCAGCAGCCGCCGCGTGCCTTCAATCAGGACACTGTGGCGCGAAACGGCAAGCTCGGCGGCGGTCGCCACCGCCTCGCTGCGCTGCCGTTGCGCGATCCTCGTCTCGTTGTGGGTTTGCCATGCTGCGATGCCTAGGACCGGCAGAAACACCGCCGTCACCAGGAGAACCAGTTTCGCACGCAGCGACCATCGGGCCAACACCGGCCGCGTCCGGCTCAGATCGACACGGTGTGGAGCGCCTGGGCGATTGCCGCGCGAAGAAGGTCGGGGTCGAAGGGTTTCGAAATGACGAAGGCTGGCTCGACGCGTTTGCCGGTCAGCAATCGCTCGGGAAAGCCAGTCACGAAGATGACCGGCACGGACATGGACCCCATGATCTCGTTGACGGCGGAGATGCCGCTGTCTCCGCCACGGAGCTGGATGTCCGCCAGCACCAGGTGGGGAGAATGTTTCCGGGCAAGCTCGACTGCCGCCTTTTCCGTCGCCGCAATGCCCACGACCTCGTGACCCGCGTTGCGAACGATGTCGGCCACGTCCAGCGCGATGATGGCTTCGTCCTCGATCACCAGGACGCGAACCGACGCCACGCGCTGCAATTCCTTCCGCGCCTCCTCCAGGCCGCGCTCGGCCGTGTCGATGTCGACACCGAGGATTTCCGCGGCATCGCCCACGGTGAACCCTTCAAGCACGGTCAAGAGCAGGACCTGGCGCTGCAGCGGCACCATGTCGGTGAGAGACTCCTTCAGACGACCGCTGACGCTTTCCGCACTGCCGCCGCGCTCCAGCCCGCCGAACGGCTGTTGGAGGCTATGGAACAGTTTGAAAACACCCAGCTTGGTATCCGCGGCCTTGGCGATCAGTTCGGGCTGGCGCACCGCCACTTCGGCACAGAGCCGGACCCATTCGTCACCCTGCTGCTGGGAGCCACTCACCGCCCTGGCATAGCGGCGCAGAAACGGCAGCGTCCTGGTGATTGCTTCGGACAGATTCTTCGTCACGGATTCATCTGGCACGTCGTTCTCCCTCTATCCGCAACACGAAGCATAGGCACGCGTCACGTGACTATCCAGAGGCGTACCAGGAGTACAGCCGCCGGTTCGTCACATTGACGCCGATCACAAATCACGTCGATGGCTTCCTTGGTCGATCATCGCCCCGCGCGAGGTCGACATTCGCAGCCGCACCCTAGTGTAACCAGCCCAGCGCCCACATCAGAAGCAGGACGGGAATGGGAACTCCCACAAGCCACAAGAGCGCCGCGCGTCCCATACTTCGTTCTCCCAGGTGGTGCATTGACTCGAATACCGATAATCAAACGCCCGAGAAGCCGACCGGTTCCCGGTAAATCGTCACCAGCAATCGATCGGGCTATCGACGCTACATAATACTGCCTTCGATTCGATCCCAGTTCATGACGCGTTCCTTTCCGTTGGAGTGTCGCGTGCCCGCGCGTTCGGCGCCAACGTGGGCCTGATCGAGGAGTTGCTTGTGGGACTTTTCCCTGGCGCAGGGCGCCGGACTGCCCACATTGAGTGGCGCGCGCTTGCGACGACACCGCCTCCAAGGGAAATGCCTGCCCGATGATAATGGACGATATCGTGGTGCTGCTTCCGGACCTGCGCGCCTTCGCGCGCTTCATGTGCCGCGAGCGCGAGGCGGCGGACGATCTCGTGCAGAACACCGTGCTCGCGGCCCTCAACAAGCAGGAACAGTTCGAGCCGGGGACCAACCTCAAGGGCTGGCTGTTCACGATCATGCGCAATCGCTTCTACTCCGACCTGCGCTCCCAGCGCCGCCGCCCTGCCGGAGTCGACTCCGACCAGGCGGCACCGCTCACGGCGGTCGACAATCCCGAGGCGACCGTCGCCATGAAGGAACTGTCGTCGGCGCTGTGGCAGCTCAGTGCACAGGCACGTGAGGCGCTCATCCTGGTGGGGGCCGGCGGCTTTTCGTACGAGGAAGCCTCGCGTCTCTGCGGCTGCACGGTCGGCACCCTGAAGGTGCGCGTTTCGCGTGCCCGCAAGCAACTGGCCAGAAAGCTGAACGAGTAGGCGGCCTAAATATCGTTCTGTTTCAATGACTTAAGATTACGCAAACCCGATGTAACCTTTTGCCCCTCCTCGGCATTACTTCAATACACAACGTACGAGGAGAGAAGTACATGGCCATCGAGACTTCGACGACCACCCCTTCGACCACCAACGACGTTGGCGATTTTCACGGGCAGCTGACGGCGATCCTGCCGCGCCTGCGGATCTATGCGCTGTCGCTGACCCGCAATCGCGACTCGGCTGACGATCTTGTCCACGACACGGTGATCAAGGCTCTGGCCGGTCGCCAAAGCTTCCAGCCCGGCACCAACCTGGCGGCCTGGCTGTTCCGCATCCAGCGCAACGAATTCATCTCCGGCCTGCGGCGCCTGCGCCCGACCGTTCCCGTCGACTCGACGATCGCCGAGACGCTCTCGCACCCGCCGCACCAGGAAAGCGGCCTGATCATGCGCGAGTTCCTCACCGCCTTTTCCAAGCTGGCGCCGACACAGCGCGAGGCCTTGCTGCTGGCCGTCGTCGAGGGCCTCCCCTACGAAACCATCGCCGCACACACCAACGTGTCGGTCGGCACGGTCAAGAGCCGTATCTCGCGCGCCCGTGACCGCCTGGAGCATCTGTTGGTCGACGGCGACGTGCAGCAGCCTTCTGCGAACGTGGCCGACGGCGACGACACCCCGGCTGCCCACCCAGCTTCCAGCAGCCTCTGAGCCCTCCAATGGCGGGCCCGTATCTGCACAAGGCTCGAAAGTGTGGCATAGTCGGCGTGCGTTTGGGGGAGTGCAATGGACCGGACAAGGACCTGTGGAATGGTCTGCCGTCGGACGAAGGTACGTCATGGCAGGTGACGACAAGCCGCGCGGCGGCCGGGCCAATGAAACGGCCCGGCCCAGCATGAAGGCTTCAGACGAGCGCCCCTTCGATCTTTGGCTGCAGAAGCAATTGCACGCGATGTACGACGAGATCGCGAGCGAACCACTGCCCACCGACCTGCTCAAGCTTATCGATCGCGATGCCGCCAAGGCGGCAGAGCCCAGGAACGGTGACGACGCGGAACCACGCGGCACGCACAAGAAGTAGCGTCGCGGAACCGCGGCGATGGCGCCCCGACCAAGGCCGGACCGTCGCCCGTCTTCTTCCAATCTCGATCAGGCCGGACGGCGGGCGGCGACTTCGTTCTGCACGCAGCGATCGTACGGCGCCGTGCCGCGCGGCAGGCCGTACGACAGGCAGGCGGTCTGCGAATCGGCCACGATCTGCGCCTCGCTATAGCCCACCGGCGCGCGACCGTAGCGGCGCTGATCGGCAACGCGCTGCTGGCAGCGGAGATAGTCGGCCGAAGACGCCGTGTAGCCGTAACTCGTGCAGGGATCGTCGGCGACGACCACGGTCCGATGTTCAACCGCGCAGGCGCCCGCGGACAGAGCGACAAAAGCAAACACCAGGGCCTGCTTCACCATATGAGACCTCCGTAGGCAGCGGAGCGCCGCCCTTGGCCGCTAACGGTCGCGGCTATTTCCGGTTCCGCCCGTCGGCTATACAGGGTGTCCTTCGAGGGAGAGGAATAAACGATGAAGCTGTTCGATCTTTCCGGCCGCGTGGCCATCGTCACCGGCGGCAATGGCGGCATTGGCCTCGGAATGGCGAAGGGCATGGCCAAGGCTGGCGCGGCGATCGTCGTCGCCGGACGCGACGCGGCCAAGAACGCCGCCGCGGTGAAGGAGATCCAGGGCCTCGGCGCGACGGCGAGCGCGATCGCCGTCGACGTTCTGAAGGAGGACTCCTGCCGCGCCCTGATCGCCGACACGGTCAAGCAGCATGGCCGACTGGACATCCTGGTCAACAACGCCGGCATGAGCATTCGCAAGCAGCCGCAGGACTTCACGGCGGCGGAGTGGCACATGGTCCTCGACAGCAATCTGACCAGTGCGTTTATGTGCAGCCAGGCCGCCTATCCGGCGATGAAGAAGGCCGGTGCCGGCAAGGTGATCAACATCGGCTCGATGATGTCGATCTTCGGGGCGGCCTTTGCGACCGCCTATCCCGGCAGCAAGGGCGGCATGGTGCAGATGACCAAGGCGATGGCCACCGCCTGGGCAAAGGACAATATCCAGGTGAACTCGATCCTGC
>JAUXRT010000309.1 GCA_030681635.1 Reyranella sp. | reverse complement strand
GCCGACATGCTGGGCGACGGCCTCACCCGCTCCAACCGCTGGCGGCTGGTCAGCATCGGCGCCTACTTCGCCTATGTGGAGCATCCCTTCGCGGGCCAGCGCTCGACCGACGTGTCCAAGCGCCTCGCCGACGAGGAGAATTTGCTGACCATCCCGGGCGACATGTTCGGCGCCGGCCAGGAGCGCTTCGTGCGACTGGCCTTCGCCAATGTCGCCGACGACAAGATCCCCACGGTGCTTGAACGACTGGAACGCTTCGGCGCGTAGGGCCTCACTGGACGGAGAGACGGATGCCGCAAGCCACGACTCCGGATGGCGTGAAACTCCACTACGAGGAAGCCGGCAGCGGCACGCCGATCCTCTTCGTCCATGAATACAGCGGCGACTGGCGGAGCTGGGAGCCGCAGATGCGCTTCTTCGCACGGCGGCACCGCTGCATCACCTACTCCTTCCGTGGCTACCCCGGCTCCGACGTGCCCGAGGACGCGGCGATGTACTCGCAGCAGCATGCGGTCGATGACGCCAGGCACATGCTCGACCACCTCGAGATCGCCAAGGCGCATGTGGTCGGCCTCTCCCAAGGTGCCTTCGCCACGGCGCACTTCGGGCGCTGCTATCCCGACCGCGCCCTGTCGCTCACCCTGGCCGGCATCGGTTCCGGCGCCAGCCGCGAGGGCCACGAGCAGTTCAAGCAGAGCGCCCAGGCGACGGCCAAGAAGATCCGCAGCAACGGCATGCAGAAGTACGCCGAGAGCCTGACCGGCAATCCGACGCGCTCGCGCTTCAAGCAGAAGGATCCGCGCGGCTTCGCCGAGTTCGTCCGCCATCTCGGCGAGCATCCCGACATCGGTGCCGCCAACACCATGGAGAATTTCCAGGGCAAGCGGCCGTCGCTGTACGACTTCGAGGACGCGTGGAAGAAGCTCGACGTGCCGACGCTGATCATCAGCGGCGACGAGGATGAGCCCTGCCTGCAGCCCAGCCTCTACCTGAAGCGCGTGCTGCCCAACGCCGGGCTCGCGATCTTCGCCAAGACCGGCCACACGGTGAACATCGAGGAGCCGGACGCCTTCAACCGCGAAGTCTGGAACTTCATCGCCCTCGCCGAGGCCGGCAAATGGACGCCAGGCGATCCGGCGGCGATCGGCGCTAGCCTGATTTGACTGTCACGGCATGATTGAGGGGACCGTGGCCGCGGCCGAAGCCGGGCGCGGTCGCGATGGCTTCACGCACATAGGCGCGCGCGCGCATCACGGAGTCTCTCAGGCTCATCTTCTGGGCGAGGCCGGCAGCGATGGCCGACGCCAGCGTGCAGCCGGTGCCGTGCGTGTGGCGGCTTTCTATGCGCGCATCCTCGAAACGGTCGAAACGGCCCTCGTGGAACAGCAGGTCGATCACGCGATCGCCCTCGAGATGTCCGCCCTTCATCAGCACCGCCTTGGCGCCCTGCCGGGCGAGATGCTCGGCGGCGCGGCGCATTTCGGCCTCGGTCCGGACGGGAAAGCCCGCGAGGACTTCCGCTTCGGGCAGATTGGGCGTCACCAGTGCGGCCATCGGCAAGAGCACGTCGCGCAGCGCCGCCTCGGCCGCGCTCAGCAGCAGCCGGTGTCCGCCCTTGGCGACCATGACCGGATCGACGACCAGAGGCGTGCCGGGCGCATGCTTGCGGAAGGCGGCGGCCACCGTTTCGATCACCTCGGCACTGTGGAGCATGCCGGTCTTGAGCGCGTCGGCGCCGATGTCCGTCAACACGACTTCGATCTGTTGGGCGATGAAAGCGGGCTCCACCGCCACGACCCCGTGCACGCCTTCGGTATTCTGGGCTGTCAACGCGGTGATCGCCGTGGCGGCAAAGCCTGCCATCGCGGTGACGGCCTTGATGTCGGCCTGGATTCCCGCCCCACCGCCGGAATCAGATCCGGCGACGATCAGGACTCTCCCCTTCATGTGGGCCTTCACGTGGGGCCCTTCATGCCGCTTGCCGGGGAATCGCCTCGATGATCTGGTCGACGACACTGCGCACGAGATCGGAATCGTCGCCCTCGGCCATGACGCGGATCAGCGGTTCGGTGCCGGACTTGCGCACCAGGATGCGGCCGTTCTTGCCGAGCTTCAGCTCGGCGGCGGCGATCGCCTTCGCGACCGACGTCGCGCCCATTGCCGCATTGGCGTCGCCGACGCGCACGTTCTTCAGGAGCTGCGGCACCGGCGTGAAGGCATGGAAGGTCTCGCTCGCGGTCCTGCCCGTCTTGATCATGGCCGACAGCGCCTGCAGCGCCGCCATCAGACCGTCGCCCGTCGTGGCATGATCGGTCATGATGATATGGCCGGACTGTTCGCCGCCGAGATTGAACCCGGCGGCGCGCATGCGCTCGAGGACGTAGCGGTCGCCGACCTGCGTGCGCACCAGCGACAGTCCGCGCGCCCCGAGGTAGCGCTCCAGCCCGAGGTTGGACATCACCGTGGCCACCACGCCGCCGCCAGTCAGCCGCCCGTCGCGCGCCCACAGGTCGGCGATGGTGCCCATCAACTGGTCGCCGTCGATCGTCCGGCCCTTCTCGCAGACCAGCAACACCCGATCGGCGTCGCCGTCGAGAGCGATGCCGATATGGGCGCCGTGCGCGACCACCTGCTCCTGCAGGACCGCCGGATGGGTCGAGCCGCAGCCGTCGTTGATGTTGAAGCCGTCGGGCGACACGCCGACCGGGATCACTTCGGCGCCCAGTTCCCACAGCACCGTGGGCGCCACCTTGTAGGCAGCACCATTGGCGCAATCGACGACGACCTTGAGACCGGTGAGATCGAGGCTGCGCGTCGCCGAGGCCTTCACCGCCTCGACATAGCGGCCATCGACGTCGGCCAGCCGCCTGGCGCGGCCGATGGCGGCAGGTGCCGCAAGCTGCATGCCGGCGGGCGACAGCACGAGCGCTTCGATCTGGTCTTCCACGGCATCGGAAAGCTTGAAGCCATCGGGGCCGAACAGCTTGATGCCGTTGTCCTCGTAGGCGTTGTGCGAGGCCGAGATCATCACGCCCATGTCGGCGCGCATCGACCGCGTCAGGAAGCTCACCGCCGGCGTCGGGATCGGCCCGAGCAGAAGGACATCGACGCCGACCGACAGGAAGCCCGCCGTCAGCGCCTGCTCGATCATGTAGCCGGAGAGCCTCGTGTCCTTGCCAATGACGGCCCGGTTGCGATGCTCGCCCTGCTTGAAGACCTGGCCGGCCGCCATGCCGATGCGCATCGCGATCTCGGCCGTCATGGGCGCGCTGTTGGCGCGGCCGCGCACGCCGTCGGTGCCGAAGAGGGAACGGGACATGCGCTTGAGACTAACGCATTGCCGCCGAAACGGCGAGAGCCTGCCGCGTGGCGGCAACATTGTGCACCCGGAGGATCGCAGCCCCCCGCCGCGCCGCCTCGACTGCCAGCCAGACCGAGGCCGGATCGCGGTCGCGCGGGCTTGCGATGCCGGTGAGCTTGCCGATGAAGCTCTTGCGCGAGCACCCGATCAACACCGGATAGCCCGTATCGCCCAGCCGGCCCACGCCGGCGATCAGTTCGAGCTCCTGGGCAACGCTCTTGCCAAACCCGATGCCGGGATCGAGGGCGATCCTCTCCCGCCTCACGCCCGATGCCAGGCACACCGCGGCACGATCGAGCAGGAACTGGCGAACCTCTTCCACGACGTTCGCGTAGGCCGGTCCCGCGAAGGTGTTCTCCGACAAACCGCGCCGGTGCATCAGGACGACATCGGCCGCCCGGCCGGCCACCAGCGGCAGCATCGCCTCGTCGTCGCGCAGCGCCGAGACATCGTTGACGATGCGTGCGCCGGCATCGAGGGCCGCGCGCGCGACCGTGGCCCGTCGCGTATCGATCGACACAGTCACGTTCTGCCGCGCCAGGCCCTCGACCACCGGCAGGACGCGCCGCAGTTCCTCGTCCGGCGACGTCGGCTGCGAACCGGGGCGGGTGGATTCGCCGCCGACATCGACGATGTCGGCGCCCTCCGCAACGAAACGCAGGCCATCGTCGATGGCCTGCGCAGGGTCGAGGCGTTCACCGCCGTCGGAAAACGAGTCGGGCGTTACGTTGACGATCGCCATCAAGCGCGGGCGATCGAGCGGAATGCCGGCGTAGGCTGCCGTCAAATGCCCGGCTGCGGCTCGGGATTGGCACCCGGTGCCGGACCGCTGCTGCTGCTGGTCGGAACCGAGGCGCGCCGACGACGCTCCTGCCCTGCCCCGCCGGTGTCGTCGCGAACGATCTTCTCGCCGCGCAGGACCTGGCCGATCTCCTCGGTGCCGAGCGTCTCGTACTCGAGCAGCGCCTTGGCGATCTTGTGCAATTCGTCGATGCGCTCGGTGAGGATCACCCGCGCCCGGCCCTCGGCCTCTTCGATGAGGCGGCGGACTTCCTGGTCGATGATCTGCGAGGTCGCCTCGGAAATGTTTTGCGTCTGGGCGACCGAGTGCCCGAGGAACACTTCCTGCTCGTTCGCCTGGTAGCGGACGCGACCGAGTTT
>JAUXRT010000308.1 GCA_030681635.1 Reyranella sp. | reverse complement strand
TGATGACCACGAGCTGGCCGGCCAACATCCAGCAGCAGACCGCGATCCGGGCCTCGACCAAGCTCGACTTCGCCTGGGGGCTGGCGTTGCGCATGGCCAGCGCCATCAACGCTGCCGATCCCGAGACCATGCGCATCGTGGGCGAGATCTGGGCCTATGCCGAGTTCACGCGGGCAGCCGTGGCAACGGCCGAAGCCGAGGCCCGCGAGTGGCCCGGCGGCATGTGGACGCCGGCGGTGGCGCCGCTACACGCGCTGCGCGCGATGCTGCCGATCTGGATGCCGCGGGTGAACGAGATCCTGCGCCTGATCGGCTCGCACAATCTCCTGGCCGCACCGATGTCGGCCCAGCTCGCCGATCCCGAGCTCCGGCCGCTGATCGACCGCTACCTGCCCGGCGCCAAGGGCATGGCGGCGGAAGAGCGCGTCCGCATCTTCCGCCTCGCCTGGGATTTCGCCGGCAGCGCGCTCGCCAGCCGCAACGAGCAGTACGAGCGCTTCTATCTCGCCTCCTCGCCGCGCAACCTGGCCCGCCATCTGGCCTTCACCGACCGCAGCCGCGCCGATCGTCTGGTCGACCGGTTCCTGAAGGAGCCATATTAGGAGAAAGCGTCGGAGGGGCCGATGAGCGACATCGACGTCAAGCCCGAGACCATCGCCAAGCCGAGGACCAAGCAGCCGCCGCTGCACAAGGTCATCCTGCTGAACGACGATTATACGCCGCGCGAGTTCGTCGTCGTGGTGCTCCGGACAGTGTTCCACACCACCGACGACCAAGCCTACGGCATCATGCTGACGGCCCACCAGCGCGGCGCCTGCGTCGTCGCCGTCTTCACCCGCGAGATCGCCGAGACCAAGGCGTCCGAAGCCACCGACCTCGGCCGCCGCGCCGGCCACCCGCTGACGTTTACGACGGAGCCGGAGGAGTAGGGCTCAACCCGCGACCAGCCCCGCCGCCGTGACGCCCGCGATGCACGCCGCCTCGTCCTCGTCGCCCGTGCCGCCGCTGGCGCCGGCGGCGCCCAGGATGTTGCCGTCCTTGTCCTTGATCAGTACCGCGCCGGTCTGCGGCAGGAACTTGCCCTGCGCCGTCGCCGACAGCGCGCCGAAGAACTGCGGGTTCTCCTTGGCGCGTCCCAGCAGCACGCGACTCGACGCGCCCATGCCGACGGCGGCCCAGGCCTTGCCGATGGCGATGTCGTTGCGGAACATGCTGGCGTCGTCCTCGCGCTGCAGGGATTTGACGTGGCCGGCGGCGTCCAGCACCGCCACCGCGAGCGGCTTGATCTTCAGCCGGCGGGCATCGGCCAGGGCCGCTTCCACGATCTTGTTGGCCTGGGCGAGGGTGAGGGACGCCATGATATTCTCCTTAAGTCTTTGAAAACATGGCTAAAGTCGCCCTTGTCGGGGCCGCTGTCCAGAAGTTCTCTTTTCCCCGGACTTTGCCGAAAAGGCGTGTAAATCAATGGGTTGACGGGACGCGCTCCGATCCGTATTTTCCGCCCGCTTTTGGAATTTTCCCCGGCCTCGCCGGGGTTTTTTGTCGAGTAAGGACCATGAAGATCCGTCATTCCCTCAAGTCGGTGAAGGCCCGTCACAAGGACTGCCGCATCGTGCGCCGCAAGGGCCGCGTCTACGTCATCAACAAGACCAATCCGCGCTTCAAGGCCCGCCAGGGCTAGCTGCGGAGGAACGTCTCTGTGATCAAGGCGGCGGAGCCCTCGGCTTCCGCCGCTTTTTTATTTGGCGTATGAGCGAAGCATGCAGATGCCGCCGCTCGATCCCACCATTCTCGCCCGCCGGTCCGAGATCGTCGCCGCGCTCCGCGCCGTCGTGCCGGGCGAGGGCGTGATCGACGACCTGGAGGGCATGCGGCCCTACGAGTGCGATGCGCTCTCGGCCTACCGCCAGATGCCGCTGGTCGTCGTCCTGCCCGAGACGGTGGCCCAGGTCTCGGCGATCCTGCGCTACTGCCAGGACAACAAGGTCAAGGTCGTGCCCAGAGGCGCCGGCACCTCGCTCTCCGGCGGCTCGATGCCGGTGGGCGACGCCATCCTGCTGGGCCTTAGCAAGTTCAACCGCGTGCTGGAGATCGACTACGCCAACCGCTGCGCCCGCGTGCAGCCCGGCGTCACCAACCTCGGCATCACCAAGGCCGTCGAGCACGAGGGCTTCTATTACGCGCCCGATCCCAGCTCGCAGATCGCCTGCTCGATCGGCGGCAACGTCGCGGAGAATTCCGGCGGCGTGCACTGCCTGAAGTACGGCCTCACCACCAACAACCTTTTGGGCATCGAGATGGTGCTGATGACGGGCGAAGTGGTTCGCCTGGGCGGCAAGCATCTCGACTCCGAAGGCTACGATCTCCTGGGCGTCATGACCGGCTCCGAGGGCCTTTTAGGCGTCGTCACCGAAGTGACGGTGCGGCTGCTGCGCAAGCCGACCACCGCGCGGGCCGTGCTCCTGGGTTTCCCGACCGAAGCGGGCGCCGCCGATTGCGTCGCCGCCGTCATCGCCTCGGGCATCATTCCCGGCGGCATGGAGATGATGGACAAGGAGGCGGTGAAGTGCGCCGAGGCCTATGTCGGCGCGGGCTATCCGCTCGATGCCGAGGGGCTGCTGATCGTCGAACTCGACGGCCCGTCGGTCGAAGTCGATCACCTGGTTGAGCGCGTGGCCGAGATCGCCAAGGACCGCGGCGCCACCACGGTGCGCGTCAGCAACGACGAGCAGGAGCGGGTGCTGTTCTGGGCCGGCCGCAAGGCCGCATTCCCCGCCGTCGGCCAGATCACGCCCGACTATATGTGCCTCGACGGCTCGGTGCCGCGCGGCCGGCTGGTCGAGGTGCTGGCCGAGATGCGCGAGATGTCGAAGAAGCACCGCCTGCGCGTGGTCAACGTCTTCCATGCCGGCGACGGCAATCTCCATCCGCTGATCCTGTTCGACGCCAACGATGCCGACGAGCTGCACCGCGCCGAGGAATTCGGCGCCGACATCTTGCGGCTCTGTGTGCGTGTCGGCGGCGTGCTGACCGGCGAGCACGGCGTCGGCATCGAGAAGCGCGATCTGATGGGCGTGCAGTTCACCGAGATCGACCTCGATCAGCAGATGCGCGTGAAGTGCGCCTTCGACCCCGATCATCTGCTCAATCCCGGCAAGGTCTTTCCCCAGCTCCGCCGCTGCGCCGAGCTTGGCCGCGTTGTGGTCCATCACAACAAGCTGCCCTTCCCCGACATTCCGCGGTTCTGAAGAGTGACCCGTTGGATTCATGGTTCATGGCTGGGAGCGCGCCACTCCAGTGGCGCATCTTCTCAAGAGTATGAGCGCCACTGGA
>JAUXRT010000307.1 GCA_030681635.1 Reyranella sp. | reverse complement strand
GAGGGCTGGCTGGGACCGTGGATCTCCCACAGCCATCGCACGCCCGACCTGCTGGCCGAGGCGGGATACCGCTATCTCCTCGACTGGTGCATGGACGATCAGCCGGTCTGGTTCCGCTGTCGCGGTGAGCGGCGCATCCTGGCGGTGCCCTATCCGCAGGAAGTGAACGACATTCCAGCCATCGTCGCGCGCAAGATGGGCGCCTCGGCATTCGCCGACATGATCGTCGATCAGTTCGACGAAATGCTCGAGCTTTCGGAAGCACGCCCGTTGGTCATGGGCGTGGCGCTGCATGCCTATCTCGTGGGCCAGCCGCACCGGCTGCGGCATCTCAAGCGTGCGCTTCGACATATCGCGGCACGACGCGAGGCGATCTGGCTGACCACGCCGGGCGCCATTGCGCGGCATTGCGAGTCCCTTCCCGCCGGTATCATTCCCTGAGGAGCTTCATGCGTCTTTTCACCGCCACGCTCGCCACCGAGACCAACACCTTCTCGCCGCTGCCGACCAGCCTGGAGAATTACCGCGAGTCGGTTTTCCTGCGCCCCGGAGAGCACCCGACCGATGCGCCGCGCATGTGCACGGCGCCGCTGTTCGTCGGCCGGGCTCGCGCGAAGGCCGAGGGCTTCGAACTGATCGAAGGCAGCTGCTTCGCCGCCAGCCCCGCCGGCACGACCAATCGCGCCGACTACGAGACGATGCGCGACGAGATCCTGGACCAGCTCAAGGCCGCCCTGCCGGTCGACGGGCTGCTGCTCGGCCTGCACGGCGCGATGGTGGCGCACGGCTACGACGACGTCGAAGGCGATATCATCGAACGTGCCCGCGCCATTGTCGGCCCGAAATGCGTGATCGGCGTCGAGCTCGATCCGCACTGCCATCTCACGATGAAACGCGTCGCGGCGTCCGACATCATCGTCCTCTACAAGGAATTCCCCCATACCGACGTCGTCGAGCGGGCCGAGGACGTTCTCGACTTGGTGCTGCGAACGTTGCGCGGCCAGATCAAGCCGGTGACCTCGGTCTATGACTGCCGCCAGATCCAGAGTTACCCCACCACGATCCAGCCGATGCGCGGCCTTGTCGACCGCATCATGGCGATGGAGGGCAAGGACGGCATTCTCTCCGTCTCCATCGCGCATTGCTTTCCCTATGGTGACGTGCCCGAGATCGGCACGCGGGTCCTGGTGATCGCCGACGGCGACAAGCAGAAGGCCGATGCGCTGGCCACCGCGCTCGGCGAGGAACTGGTGTCGTTGCGCGGCAAGACTTCGCCGCAATTCTTCGATGTGCCGGGCGGTGTGGGCGAGGCGCGGGCCTTCAACGACCTGCCGGTGGTGATCGCCGATCCGTCCGACAATGCCGGCGGCGGCGCGCCCTCGGACAATACCGACATTCTGCGCCACCTGATCGCGGAGAAGGTCGAGGACGCCTGTCTTGGCCCGATCTGGGATCCGATCGCCGTTCGCATCTGCTTCGATGCCGGCCTTGGCGCGAAAATCGGCCTGCGCTTCGGCGGCAAGATCGCGCCCTCGTCGGGCCAGCCGGTCGATGCCGAGGTCGAGATCGTGGGCCTGAAGCGCGATGCCTGGCAGCGCTTCGGCCCGACCCAGGTGCCGGTGGGCGACTGCGCCGCTGTCCGGGTGGGCGGTGTCGATGTCGTGCTGATCGCCAAGCGCACCCAGGCGACCGGGCTCGAGCTCTTCACGAACCTTGGCATCGATCCTGCAACGAGGAAGATCGTGGTCGTGAAGTCGACCAACCATTTCATGGCGGCCTACGGGCCGATCGCCAAGAAAGTGGTCTATGTCGAATCAAGCGGGCCGCTCAGGCGCGACCATCGCAGGATGCCCTATGCCAAGGTCCAGAGGCCGATCTGGCCGCTCGATCCCGATGCGCGGCCACGCGGCCTCATCTCCTAGGCGTCGCAGTTGGGCGTCGTGTCGTGCTGGACAATGGCGCACGTCGATTAGCATACTGACTGCGGGGAGCTTTAGGGAGACGATCGCATGTTGAAGCGTATTCTTGCGGGCGCTGTGGCGCTGGCCGTTCCGTTCACTGCGGCACAGGCCCAGGAGAAAGTCCTGCGGGCGGTGATGCATGCCGACGTGCGGGTGATCGATCCGATCTGGACCACCCAGACCATCGCCAGCATCCACGGCATGCTGATCTACGACACGCTGTTCGGCAACGATGCCAACCTCAAGCCGCAGCCGCAGATGGTCGACAAGTACGAGGTCAGCCCCGACCGGCTGACCTATACCTTCACCCTGCGCGACGGCCTCAAGTTCCACGACGGCTCGCCGGTCACCACCAAGGATGTCATCGCCTCGCTCAAGCGCTGGGGCGCCAAGGACGGCGTCGGCATCCGGCTGTTCTCCTACGTGACCAAGATGGAGGTCGTGAACGACAAGACCTTCACGATGGTCCTGAAGGAGCCCTACGGCATGGTGCTGGAGTCGCTCGGCAAGAGCGGCAGCTCGGTGGCCATCATCATGCGCGAGCAGGAGGCGCTCACCGATCCGCAGACGCAGGTCAAGGAAGCGATCGGCTCGGGCCCCTACAAGTTCGCCAAGGACCAGTGGGTTCCCGGCAGCAAGGCGATCTACCTCAAGAACAAGGATTACGTGCCGCGGCCGGGCAACGAGCCGCCGTCGTCCTTCGCCGGCAGCAAGATTCCGGGCGTCGACCGCATCGAACTGGTGTGGATCTCCGATCCGCAGACGGCGATGTCGGCCCTGGTCAACGGCGAGATCGACTTCTACGAGGCGCCCAA
>JAUXRT010000306.1 GCA_030681635.1 Reyranella sp. | reverse complement strand
TTGGGCGCGAAGGCGTCGATATACACAATGCGTGCAATGCGCTCGCGCGCCTTGTCGGCGACGCCGGTCGCCACCATGCCGCCGTAGGAATGGCCGAGCAGGGTGACGTCGGTCAGGTTCTCGAATTCCAGCACCGCCAGCACGTCCTGGATGTGGGTCGAGAGATCGACCTCGGGACGGGCGAGATGGGCGCGCTCGCCAAGCCCGGTGTAGGTCGGCGAAAAGAAATCGTGCCCGGCGGCCCGGAAAAGGGGCCGCATCTTCTTCCAGGCCCAGGCTGCGGACCAGGCGCCATGCGCCAGAACGATCGATCCCATATGTCGCTACCTCCCTGCTGGAAAAGCCTCTTTCCCAGTGCTATTACGAATTACTCGCAATGTCTTCCAAACCAACCATAGCACTAGGCGACGCACGTGTGGGCTTTCGCGGCCGCATCGAGGCGCTCGCCGTCGAGGGCGCCGGAATTGGCCTGCCGGGGCCCGAGCTGGAGCGCCGGCTGATCGAACTGGGTTTCGTCGAGGGCGCCGATGTCGAGCTTCTTCATCAGGGGCTGTTCGGCAGCGATCCGATCGCGGTGCGGGTGGCGCATGCCACGATCGCGCTGCGCCGGCGCGAGGCCATGGCGATCCTGGTGAGTGCCGAGGTCCCGTCATGAGTGCCGCCACACCGACAATTGCGCTGGTCGGCAATCCCAACTGCGGCAAGACGGCGTTGTTCAACGCCCTCACCGGCAGCCGCCAGAAGGTCGCCAACTATCCCGGCGTGACGGTCGAGAAGAAGACGGGCCGCCTCACCACGCCGGCCGGCCGTAGCCTGCAGATCGTCGATCTGCCCGGCACCTATTCATTGCGCGCGCGGTCGCCCGACGAGGAGATCACGCGCGATGTCGTGCTTGGGCGCCTGGAAGGCGAAGCGGCTCCCGACCTGATCGTCTGCGTCGCCGACGCCACCAACCTGCGCCTGGCGCTTCGCCTCGCGCTGGAGCTGAAGCGCGTCGGCCGGCCGGTGATGCTGTCGCTCAACATGATGGACATCGCGCGCAAGCGCGGCATCGAGATCGACGCCGACCGTCTCGCGCGTGAGCTCGGCGTACCGGTCGTGAGCTCGATCGCGGTGCGCCGCGGTGGCATCGATGCCCTGCTGGCCAAGATCGACAGCGCCGTCGCCAACCTGCCGGTGGCCGGCGCCGCCTCGTGGCAGGTTCCCGATGCCGGCGAGCTGCGTGGCGGCCAGCACGAGGCCGACCGGCTGCTGCGCATCGTCGTGCGCCGCAGCGGCGAACGCGACCTCGGCACGGCGCGGGCCGATGCCGTGCTGCTGCATCCCGTGGCCGGGCTCGTCATCCTGCTCGCCATCCTGTTCATCATGTTCCAGGCGGTGTTCGCCTGGGCACGCCCGGCGATGGACGCCATCGCCGCAGGCTTCACCTGGCTCGGCGCCCTGGTCGGAGCGGCGCCGTTGCCTGACCTGCTGAAAAGTTTTCTCAAGGACGGGCTGATCGCGGGTGTCGGCAGCGTGATCGTGTTCCTGCCGCAGATCGTCATTCTCTTCTTCTTCATCCTGGTCCTGGAAGACCTGGGCTACATGGCGCGTGCGGCGTTCCTGATGGATCGCATCATGGGCGGCGCCGGCCTGCACGGCCGCGCCTTCATTCCGCTGCTGTCGTCCTTCGCCTGCGCCATTCCCGGCATCATGTCGACGCGCGTGATCGACGATCGGCGCGATCGCCTCACCACCATCCTGGTGGCGCCGCTGATGACCTGCTCGGCGCGCATCCCGGTCTACACGCTGATCATCGGCGCCTTCATTCCCGATCGCGATGTCTGGGGCTTCGTCGGCCTGCAGGGTCTCGTCATGTTCGGCCTTTATGCGGCCGGCATCGTCGGCGCGCTCAGCGTCTCGTTCGTGCTGAAGCGCCTGATCTGGCGCCACTCGGTGGGCGAGCCCTTCATGCTCGAGCTGCCGGATTACAAGATCCCGCAGGCCAGGAGCCTGGCGATCGGCCTGTGGACGCGCGCCACCATCTTCCTCAAGCGCGCCGGCACCACGATTCTTTCCATGATGGTCCTGATCTGGGTGCTGGCGTCCTTCCCGCAGCCGCCCGAGGGCGCGACCGAACCCGCAATCAGCTACAGCCTGGCCGCCATGATCGGCTCGGCCATCCAGCCGATCACCGAGCCGCTCGGCTTCAACTGGCAGATCAACGTGGCGCTGATCCCCGGCATGGCGGCGCGCGAAGTGGCGGTGGGGGCGCTGGGTACGATCTACGCCATCGACGGCGGCGAGGGTGCCGCCGAGAAGATCGGCCAGATCGTGGCCGGCCAGTGGAGCCTCGGCACCGCGCTGGCGCTGCTTGCCTGGTACGTGTTCGCGCCGCAATGCGCCTCGACCCTGGCCGTCATCCGGCGCGAGACCGGCAGCTGGAAATGGATGTGGGTGACCTTCTTCTACATGCTGGCGCTGGCCTATGTGGCGGCGCTGATCACCTATCAGGTCGCCCGGGCGTTCGGCGGGGGATAGCGGGCGGTCTTCTTCCGTAATAACTCCGGGTCAGCTGCCGCCAGCCCTCGTCACCATCACCCGAGGTCGTCATGGCTGGACCCAGGCCGCAGCGCCGTACGTTTCGCTATTGGCTGCAACAGCTCCATCTCTGGGTCGGCCTGATCCTGCTGTTGCCGCTGGTGATGATGGGCATCACCGGCGCGGTGCTGGTCTATGCCCACGACATCGAGCATCTGCTGGGGCAGGGCGACCCGCCGGCGACGGCCGTCGGCGAATGGCGCTCGCCGTCCGAACTGATCGAGGCGGCAAAGGGCGCGACCAAGGACCCGGGCCGTATTCCCATCGCCGTGCGCTGGCCGATCGAGCCGGGCGAACCGGCGGCGGTGCGGCTGTCGCGGCCGGGCATGGCGGGCGAACGTCCGCAGGTCCGCGGCGGTCAACAGGGCGCTCCCCAAGGGGGAGGCCAGGCCCAGGGCCAGGTGCCGACGCGGAGCCCGTTTGCCGGCAGCCTGCAAATCCTGATCGATCCGGTGTCGCTGCAGCTGCTCGAAACGCAGCAGGCAATGACGGGCTGGGTGCGCTTCTTCCACGATCTGCATGGCCACCTCTTCATCGCCGGCGGCCTCGGCCGCGAGCTGGTGGGATGGCTGGGCGTCGCCCTGCTCGTGCTTGGATGCTCGGGACTCTATCTCTGGTGGCCGCGGCCGGGCCAGTGGAAAGCAGCCTTCGCCGTGCGCCGCAAAGCCAAGGGACTGCGGCTGAACCGCGAGCTGCACGGCGCGCTCGGCATCTGGAGCCTGCTGCTGTTCATGCTGGTGAACTTCACCGGCGTCTATCTCTCCTTCCCGCAGCAGATCTCGGCCGCGGTCAACACCGTCTGGCCGGGTCGCGACATGCGCGCCGCCCTGTTCCAGGCCCGCGTCGAGCCCGTGCGCGGAGCGACGCCGATCACGCTCGATGCCGCGATCGATCTGGCCCGGCAGCGCGTGCCCGACGCGCGATTCCTCAATGCCTTCCTGCCGGTGCGGCCCGATCAGGCGCTGCGCCTCGGGATGATCCGCCCGGGCCATGTCGAGGGCGCGCCGATCATCACCGTGATCATCGATCCGTGGCGTCAAAGCGTGGTCGACGTCTTCGATCCGCGGACGCTGTCGACCGGCGAATCGATCATCGCCTGGCAACGCGCCCTGCATTACGGCATCGGCTTGGGCGGCACTTATAAATTCCTGGTCTTCGTCTCGGGCGTGATCATTCCGGTGTTCGCCGTGACCGGCTTCCTGATGTGGTGGATCAAGCGCCGCCGCCGTCGGGCCGGCGAGCGGGCGAAACAGGCGATCCTGCAGGCAGCCGGCCTGACCAAGGCCGCCGACTAGCGCGGCGGCGCGAGGTCGTAGAGCGCGATCGTGCGGCGCGGCTCCTGGGGCAGCGAGCGCCACAGCACCGGGTCGACCGGCACGCCATGCGCGCGCACCCAGGCCTCGAAGCCGCGCGAGCGGCGCGCGGTGCCCAGCACGACGAAGCGCACGTCGCCGTTTTCGACCCGCTTGGCGAAGGCATCTACGCTCATGACCGGATCGTTGCCGAGATAGCCGCCGAACGCCAGGGCGGGCGCGCCGGTGCGCACGATGAGAGGTGCTGCCAACAGGGCATTGGGCGCCGCGGCCAGGAAGCGCGCTCGGCCGCGATGTTCCTGCAGGAAAGCCCGCAGCTTGGGATCGTCGGTCAGCGGCCTGAAGTTGTGCGACAGAACCGGGCCGCGGCCGTCGTCGAGGCCGAGCCAGCGCGGCAGGCTGGCCGACGGCAGGGTGAGATTGCCCGGCGAGAAGATCGCGCTGGTGGCCCAGGCGACCGGCAGGACCAGCAAGGCCACGCCGCCGATCAACGCCGGCGGCCGCTTGTCGCGCCACAGCACGGCGGCACCGGCCAGCAGGCCCACCGCCGGAAAGCCGATCCAGGGTGCGTCCCAGCCCAGCGACAGGCCGACGAGATAGGCCTGCCACAGCGCGGTGACCGCGAGGCCGACCGCAAGGTGGCGGGAGCCGCGGCGCCACAGCTCGATGCCGCCGATGGCGGCAAGGGCGGCCAGCGGCGGCGCGAGTGTCGCCAGATAGTAGAGATGGAAGATGCCGCCGGCAGTGCTGTAGACGATGCCATAGGCCAGCGCCCAGGTGCCCCACAGCACCACGGCGGCGCGCCGCCGCCGCCACGCCAGCACGGCGCCCAACACTGCGAGTGGCAGCATCCAGGCGAACTGGCCGGCCAGCATCGGCTGGGCGAGCCGGAGCACGCCGACCGGAACGCCGTCATAACGGGGCGCCGAGGGCGTTGCTGAGGGCGCCGCCGCCTCGGGCCGCACGAAGCGGTCGAGACCGTTGTGCTGGACGATCAGTTCGAGCATCGAGTTGCCGGTGCTGCTGCCGGCATAGGGCCGATGATCCCGCGGCGTGAGATCGAAGGCGACCGCCCAGGAAAGCCCGACGACGATGAGCGCGGCAGCGCCCGCCGACAGCCAGATCAGATGCCGGCGCCAGTCGAAGGGCGCCGCCGCAAGGTAGGCTGCGGCCAGCGCCGGGCCGCACACCAGGGCGGCCAGCATCTTCACGTTGAAGGCGACGCCCAGCAGGACCATCGCCAGGACAAAGGACAGGCCGCGCCCGCGCGCCGCCAGGACGGCCGCCAGCAGCAGGAAGAACACCAGCCAGGAGTCGGCGTTGTTGGAGCGGTCGATCGCCACCGCGATGGGCGTGATGGCGAGCAGGAGGGCGGCGGTCAGGCCCGCGGCGATGCCGAACGGCCGGCGCACGAGGCGATGGAGGATCGCCACCGAGGCCACGCCGGCCAGCGCCTGCGGCAGGTGGATGGTCCAGCCGCTGAAGCCCAGCAGGGAGGCGAAGCCTGTCTGGATCCAGAAGGCGATCGGCGGCTTGTCGAGGGAGATGAAGCCCGCCGGATCGAAGGCGTTGTAGAAGAACAGCCAGCCGCCCTGCAGCATGCTGCGCACGCCGGCGGCGTAATACTCGGTGCCGAAGCCATTGTCCTCGAGGCGCCACAGCCGCAGGACGGCGGCAATTGCCAGCACGACGGCCAGTCCCGCCGCTTCCAGCCGCCGTCTGGTCCGAAGGTCCGCCACACGCCGCTCCCCTGAAGGGACTACGCAGGATAAGTCAGCCTCATCCCGCGACGGAACGGATTTTCGTCAGGAAGGAATCGGTCCCTTGAAGACGAAGAAGGCGCCGGCGCAGATCAGGCCGAAGCCCACCAGGTGATTGAGCGTGAAGCGCTCGCCGAGATAGAGGACCGAGAAGGCGGCGAACACGGTGAGCGTGATCACCTCCTGCATGGTTTTTAGCTCGGCGGCGGAATAGACCGTGTGCCCCCAGCGATTGGCGGGCACGGCGAAGCAGTATTCCACGAAGGCGATGCCCCAGCTTGCCACCACCACCAGCCACAGCGGCCTGTCGGTGAACTTCAGATGCCCATACCAGGCAAACGTCATGAAGACGTTGGAGATCAACAACAGGACGATGGGCGTGATGGCGGGAGGCAGCCAGGTCATCGATCGTTTACTCCGGCTTGATTCCGAGCTTCTTGATGAGCGGCACCACGGTCTTGTCCTCGGCGTCGAACATCGCCGCGGTCTCCTGCGGCGTGGTCGGATAGGCCTCGGCGGTGAGATCGGCGAAGCGCTTCACGACGGCCGGATCCTTCAGGACCTTGACCATCGCCGCGTTGAGCTTGGCCACCACGTCGGGCGGCATCTTGGCCGGGCCGAACAGGCCGGTGAAGGTGCTGAAGGTGAAGTTCTCCAGTCCCTTGACGCCCGACTCCTTCATCGTCGGCACGTCGGGCAGCTCAGGCATGCGCTTGTCCGACGAAACGGCGATGGCGCGCAACTTGCCGCTCTTTATGTAGCCGATGGCGGCGTTGACCTGGTCGACCTGGGCCGTCACCTGGCCCGCGATCACGTCGATGCTGGCGGCGCCCGACCCCTTGTAGTGGATCAGCGTGTACTTCGTGCCGGTCGCATCGCCGATCAGTTCGAGGGCGAGGTGGTTGGTGGTGCCGATGCCGGAATCGGCCACCGGGAACTTGCCGTCGCGGCCGAGCGCGATGAAGTCGGCCAGGGTCTTGATCGGGGAATTCGGCGTCACGAGCAGGACGGCCGGCACGCGCTGGATGTGGCTGATCGGCGTGAAGGCGGTGCGCCAGTCATAGGGCGCGTTGCCATAGATGGCAGGGACGGCGACCAGCGAATTGGCCGACACCAGCAGGGTGTAGCCGTCGGGGGCGGAGCGGGCGACGATGTCGCTGCCGATCATGCCGCTGGCGCCGGCCTTGTTCTCGACCATCACGGTGACGCCCAGCACGTCCTTCAGCCTGTCGGCGATGATGCGCGAGGTGACGTCGATGTTTCCGCCCGGGGCATAGGGGGCCATGATCTTGATCGGCTTGTCTGGAAATTGGGCAAATGCCGGGCCCGAGGCGAGGCCCAGGCCGACAAGGCCCGCGAGAATCGTCTTCAGACGCATGAGTTCCTCCCGTTTCATTTTACGGGGCGTAGAAGAACGTGATCGGCGGGCCTTCGCAACAGGTGATCGCAGAGGAGCTTGAGCGGTCGATCTATCCGCGACCCATCACCCAGTTCGGCAAGCCCAGGGCGATATCGGGAAAGGCCATGAGCAGCAGGATCAGCACGAGCATGGCGCCTACGAAGGGCAATGCCCCCTTGATCACGTCTGCGATGGCGCCCGTCGCGCGCAGGCTTTGCACGACGTAGAGATTGAGGCCGACCGGTGGCGTCACCAGGGCCGCCTCGATGAGGATGGTCAGCACGATCCCCCACCAGATGGGATCCCAGCCCAGGCCGACCACGATCGGGAACACGAACGGGGTCGTGAGGATCATCATCGAGATGGTTTCC
>JAUXRT010000294.1 GCA_030681635.1 Reyranella sp. | reverse complement strand
TGGATGACTTCCTCGAGGGCGCGGACATGCAGGCCGAAGCGCAGGGCCTGTTCCGGCTCCGGCCTCTGTCCGGTCTGGCGCTGGATCGCCTCGAGCTGCCGGTTGAACTGCTCGCGCACTTCGGAGACATAGACCGGGGCGCCGCCAACCCAGCCATATAACGGCAGGCGGGTGCCGCCGACATGGGCCACCTCCGTGCTACGGCCGTCGGTGCGCAGCATGTCGCCGACGCCCCAGAAGGCAAAGCTGATGATCAGCATGCCGAAAAGCAGGAACAGGATGACGAAGCGGGCGAGTTTGCGGAACTGATTCACGGAGCCGGCGGGGTTTTTTGAATGGGCGCCATGCCTACCACTGGCCCCATTGGCAGGCAACCAAGCGGTCTTTGACCGTAAACGCCGGTGCCGGTAGACACGCCCCAACGAACCGAGGGAAATCGAATGGCACGCTCGAGGCAGCCGCTGATCGCCGGCAACTGGAAAATGAACGGCCTGCGCGCCGACGCTTTGGCGCTGGCCAGAGGCGTCGCCGAGGGCGTGAAGCAGGCCGGTTGGACCGATCGCGAGGTTCTGGTCTGTCCGCCGGCGACATTGCTGATGGCGGTCGCCGAGGCGGTAAAGGGGAGCGGCGTCCTGGTGGGCGGGCAGGATTGCCACAGCAACGCGAGCGGCGCCCATACCGGCGACATTTCGGCCGAGATGCTGAGGGATGCCGGTGCAAGCCATGTCATCGTCGGCCATTCGGAGCGACGCACCGACTGCGGCGAGACCGATGCCACGGTGCGGGCCAAGGCGGAGGCGGCCTGGCGCGCCGGTCTGCTGCCGATCGTCTGCATCGGGGAGACCCTGGCGGAACGCGAGGCCGGGCGGACGCTCCAGGTGCTGGAAACGCAAATCAAGGGCAGTGTGCCGGCGGGGGCGACTGCGGCGAAACTGGTGGTGGCCTATGAGCCGGTCTGGGCGATCGGCACTGGCAAGACGCCGACCGTCGCAGAGGTTGCCGCGGTGCACGCGCATATTCGCAAGATTCTGGGCGGCTTGATGCCCGATGCCAACGTGGTGCGGCTGCTCTATGGCGGGTCGGTCAAAGGCAGCAACGCCGGCGAACTGCTGGCAGCGGGCGATGTCGACGGCGCCCTTGTCGGCGGTGCCAGCTTGAAGGCCGATGAATTTTTGGCTATCGCCAAGGCCGCCTAAAGCGGCTAGAAGCGCCCGCTTGGCGGACATCCCCATCTAGATCTGGACAATAATGGACGCGGTACGACACTTTCTGCACGATTGGCGGCTGGTGCTGCTGATCATCCATGTCGGCGTCACGGCCGCCATGATCGTTGTCATCCTGCTTCAGCGCAGCGAAGGCGGCGGTCTCGGCATGGGCGGCCGCTCCGATGCGCTGTTCTCGGTGCGGGGCCAGGCCAATGTGCTGTCGCGCCTGACGGCGATTTTCGCCACCATCTTTTTCGCGCTCAGCCTGCTGATGGCTTGGAGCATGACCGACCCGGCCCGCAACGCGAAGTCCATCATGGACCGCATGCCGGCCGGCCAGACCGCACCGGCCGGACCCGGCGGCGCGGCTCCCGCACCAGCCCAGCCGGTCGCGCCGACCCGCTAGGGCGCGCGACGGGCCGTCTTCTGACGGACGCCAGCGGAGAAATCTTCCGTCGGCAGGATATCCCCATGGCTGGGGCCAACAAGGTTTAGTATGCTGTAAGCCCATGACGCGCTTTATCTTCATAACGGGCGGCGTGGTTTCCTCGCTTGGCAAAGGTCTTTCGTCGGCGGCGCTGGGTGCGCTGCTGCAGGCGCGTGGCTACAGAGTCAGGCTGCGCAAGCTCGATCCGTACCTCAATGTCGATCCGGGGACGATGAGCCCCTATCAACATGGCGAGGTCTTCGTGACCGACGATGGGGCCGAAACCGACCTCGACCTCGGCCACTACGAGCGTTTCACCGGCGTCGACGCCAGGCAGGCCGACAACATCACCACGGGCCGGATCTATTCCGGCGTGATCGCCCGGGAACGGCGCGGCGAATATCTCGGCGCCACGGTGCAGGTCATTCCGCACATCACCGATGCCATCAAGGAATTCGTGATGACCGACGTCGACCAGGAGGATTTCGTCCTGATCGAAGTCGGCGGCACGGTGGGCGACATCGAAAGCCTGCCGTTCCTGGAAGCCATCCGCCAGGTCGGCAACGAGGTCGGCCGCGAGCGCGTGATGTACATCCACCTCACGTTGCTGCCGTGGGTGCCGACGGCGGGCGAACTCAAGACCAAGCCGACCCAGCATTCCGTCAAGGAGCTGCTGAGCGTCGGCATCCAGCCCGATCTGCTGGTGTGCCGCAGCGGCGACAAGGAGATTCCGCTCAACGAGCGCCGCAAGATCGCGCTGTTCTGCAACGTCAAGCAGGAGCGCGTGATCGAGGCGCGCGATGTCGACACGATCTATCAGGTGCCGATCGCCTATCACGACCAGGGATTCGACCGCGAAGTCTGCCGTTACTTCGGCCTCGAGGCGGACAAGGAGCCGAACCTTGATCGCTGGCGCGGCGTGGTCCGCTCGGTCCGCGAGCCCGAAGGCAAGGTGACCATCGCCGTCGTCGGCAAGTACACGGTGCTGCTCGACGCCTACAAGTCGCTGTCGGAAGCGCTGACGCACGGCGGCTTCGCCAGCAACGTGAAGGTCGGCCTGGAGTGGATGGACTCAGAGATCTTCGAGCGCGACGACGCCGTCTCCCATCTCGAGCACGTCCACGGCATCCTCGTGCCCGGCGGCTTCGGCGAGCGCGGCACGGAAGGCAAGATCCATGCGGTGAAATTCGCCCGGGAACGCAACGTGCCGTTCTTCGGCATCTGCTTCGGCATGCAAATGGCGGTGATCGAGGCGGCCCGCAACCTGCTCGGCCTCGAGGGTGCCTCGTCGACGGAGTTCGGACCGTGCGACCATGCCGTGGTCGGCCTGATGACGGAGTGGGTCAAGGGCAACCAGGTCGAGAAGCGCGATGCGGCGGGCGACCTCGGTGGCACGATGCGGCTGGGAGCCTATGCGGCGCACCTTCGGCCGGGAACCATGGCGCACGACATCTACGGCCAGGATGTGATCAGCGAGCGCCATCGTCACCGCTACGAAGTGAACGTGAACTACAAGGATCGGCTGGAGCAGGTCGGCCTGCGGTTTTCCGGCATGTCACCCGACGGCATCCTGCCGGAGGTCGTGGAAATCCCCGACCATCCCTGGTTCCTGGGTGTGCAGTACCACCCCGAGCTCAAATCACGGCCGTTTGCCCCCCATCCGCTGTTCACCTCGTTCATCGGCGCGGCCAAGAAGCAGAGTCGGCTGGTGTGATTGGGGCGGGAATTCCCGCCCTCAGGTCGTATTTCGGTCATGTTTTTCGGAGCAAGATCGTTTCCATGATCCGCACCCTCCTGCTCTTCCTGTTTGCCGTCACGACGCTCCCTGTTGGCGCCGCCGCCCAGACCGCTGCGCAGTCGCCCTACGGCAAGGCAGAGCGGCGCGATCCGATTTTCCTGCGCTTCAACCAGATGGCGGATCGCTACTGGGTCAACACCGAGACGATGACGGCGAGCCACAAGGTCGTCGCCGTGCCGATGCCGCGGCAGTGCGCCTTCCTCTATGCCGACTCCTACTCGAGAGGGCAGATGAGCGAGAGCGA
>JAUXRT010000293.1 GCA_030681635.1 Reyranella sp. | reverse complement strand
CTCTACTACCGCGGCGTCTGGGCCGCTGTTGCCCTGCTGATCGGGCTCGGCAGCGTTTCGCTGGCGGTGTTCAGCGGCAGCCAGACGACATTGTTCCATATCGTGGTGCCGGCCGTGCTCTGCACCATCACCTCGATTTTCGCCGTCTGGCAGATCGCGCTCACCGCCGTCGCCGCCCGGCGGCGCGGCGTGGGTCTGGCGCCTGTGCTTGCGGCCATCGCCGCAACCCTCTCCGTGCTGGCCATCGGTGCCTTGCTCTACGACCGCGCCGTGCCGGCGCTGGCTGAACTCTGGAACATCTACAACGGCGACGAGGAGCTGAGCGATCTCGACCTCTCGGTCAGTGCCGACGGCACGATCCTCTACATCGACGGCAGCTATGGCATGGGCAGCGGCCAGGCCGTGCGGCGGATGCTGGAGCAGAGCCCCAAGGTCCGTGAGGTCGTGCTGTCCGGCCCCGGTGGGCGCATGGGCGCGGGCTTCGAGATCAGCCGGATGATCCGCAGCCGCCGGCTCGCCACGCGGGTCGAAACCGGCTGCGCCTCGGCCTGCACCATCGCCTTCCTGGGCGGCGTCGACCGCAGCATCGCACCCGGCGCCAAGCTCGGCTTCCACCAGGCAAGCTTCCCCGGCATGAGCGCCGACGACATGTTCGAGGCCAACCGCGACATGAAGCGGTTCCTCACGATGAGCGCCGGCGTGGCACCCGATTTCGCCCAACGCGTGCTCGACACGCCAGGCGATTCGATCTGGGTGCCGACGCCGGAGGAATTGCTGGCGGCGCGCGTCATCAAGCGCGTAAATCGTTGACGGAGGTTTCTTTGGGCGTTTTTAGAATCTTCGGAAACACCACCTACCTCACCCTGAGGAGCACGCCACAGGCGTGCGTCTCGAAGGGTGGAGCGAGCACCCTGCCTGATGCCATGCTTCGAGACGCATCGCTTCGCGATGCTCCTCAGCATGGGGTATTTCTGTTGACCCAACTTACTCGGGACGCATGATTCCCCGCGGTCTTTCCTACGACGACGCCATGAAGCAGTTCCGCTGGCCCAAGCCGGAGCGCTTCAACATCGGCCGCGCGGTCTGCGAGCGCCATCCGCCCGATACGCTGGCGATGATCGTCGAGAATGCCGACGGCAGCGTCCGCAACTGGACCTTCGGCGAACTCCTCGCCGCCAGCTCGCGGCTCGCCAACGCGCTCGACGCGCGTGGAATCGCGAAGGGCGACCGGGTCGGCGTGTTCCTGAGCCAGGGCGCCGAGCTCACGCTCTGCCACCTGGCCGGCTATCGCATGGGCGCGATCGTGCTGCCGCTGTTCACGCTGTTCGGCGAGGAGGCGGTCGAATTCCGGCTCTCCAACGCCGAGGCTTCCGCCGTCATCA
>JAUXRT010000505.1 GCA_030681635.1 Reyranella sp. | reverse complement strand
GGCTGGCCGTTGAAGGTGCGCGTCATGTCGAAGGCTCCGTCGCCGTACTTCCAGCTGCGGTCGCGGAACGGGATCACCACATCGCTTTCGGGCACGAACTTGCCGTTGAACCAGGCGATGCGTTGATTGCTGAGCTGCTGCGCCATGACATATCTCCCGTACGGACAGGCGCCGATTGTAGCCTATCGGGCGGCGGTGGAAATCCCGCCGAGATGGCCGACCAGCCGCTGGGCATGGGCGGGCAGGGAGCCCAGGTCACGGACGCAGATCCGGAGGTGGCGCAGCGCCCAGGGATCGCTGAGCGAGACGAGGCGGATCGCCATCGACTTCCGGCACCGCTCGGCGGCGGCTTTCGAGATCACCGCGACCCCGATGCCGCTTTCGACGACCCGGCAGACCGCATCGAAGCCGGGCAGCCGGACGCGGAGGTTTAGCCGGCGGCCGGCGCGGGCGGCATGGCCGTCGAGGTGGTCCTGGAGCGCGCTGCCGGCGGTAAGGCCGACGAAGTCGCAGGCCACGGCCTCGCGGAAGGCGATCTGCCGGCGCTTGGCGAGTGGATGCTTGGTCGGCACGACGAGGACCAGCCGGTCCTCGACATAGGGGAAGGTCTGCAGCTCGGCCGCGGCGTCGACGGCGTCGGCCACGATGCCGATGTCGGCCCGGCCGCCCGCCACCGCGCGCACGATCTCGGGGCTCGGGCGTTCCTCGAGGTCGACGTCGATGTTGGGATGCGCCGCCATGAAGGTGCCTAAGGTGCGCGGCAGGAATTCGAGCGTGGCGGCGGTGTTGGAATAGACGCGGATGCGGCCGCGCAGGCCCTTGGCAAACTGGTCGAGGTCGCCGCGCATCAGCTCGATCTGGCGGGTGACCGCGTGGGCATGATGGACGAGGGCGGTGCCCGCGGGCGTCAGGCTGACGCCGCGCCGCTTGCGCTCGAACAGCGCCGCTCCAAGCGTTTCCTCCATGGCGCGGATGCGCTCGCTGGCCGAGGCCAGCGCCATGCCCGCCCGCGCCGCGCCATGGGTGATGCTGGCGGCGTCGGCGACGTGCAGGACCAGGCGAAGGTCGATGAGATCGAAGCGCATGGTCCTCCATAGAGTGCCGGCAGCCTTCGGCCAAGCCTGAGGCTGACGCCGGGCCTTCCGCATTGTCGCTTCCGCGCGTCACCCCCAGGGTCGGGGGCATGGAATTCACGGCGCCTGTCTGGATCTTTGCCGGCCTCGTCTTCGTGGTCGCTGGCCTGGCGAAGGGCGTGATCGGCATGGGCCTGCCGACCATCGCCATGGGGCTGCTCTCGCTCGTGCTGGCGCCGGCGCAGGCGGCAGCGGTTCTGGTCGTGCCGTCGCTGGTGACGAATGTCTGGCAGCTCTTCGCAGGAGCCAGTCCGATCGGCCTACTGCGGCGGCTCTGGAGCATGATGGCAGGCGTCGTCGCGGGCACGCTTGCCGGCGCCGGTATCCTGGCCGGCAGCAACGCCGGCCTCGCCGTCGTCGCTCTGGGCGTGGCTCTGGTGCTCTACGCGCTGGTTGGACTGGCGGGCGTAAAACTCGTGGTCGCGCGCCGGCATGAGGTCTGGCTGGCGCCCCTGGTGGGCGCGACGACGGGCCTGGTGACGGGCGCCACCGGCGTGTTCGTGCTGCCGGCGGTGCCCTACCTGCAGGCGATCGGCCTCGCCAGGGACGAGCTGGTGCAGGCGCTGGGCCTTTCCTTCACCGTCTCGACGCTGGCGCTGGCGGCAGGCCTCTTGCGGATGGAAGCTTTCTCTCCGGTATCGGCGGGTCTCTCGCTGCTGGCGCTCGCCCCCGCGCTCGCCGGCATGTGGCTGGGACAGGGGCTGCGCCGGCTGCTCGATGCCGCGACATTCCGCAGAGTGTTTTTTGCCGGCCTGTTTCTGCTCGGCCTGTATCTCGTGTTCCGGGGAATCGCGTAAGATCGCGCGATACTCAGGAGACGGTGATGAATTTTCCAAAGCGCGTGCGGCTGGTCGAAGTGGGGCCGCGTGACGGTCTGCAGAACGAGGCGAAGCCCGTGCCGGTCGAGGCCAAGGTCGCGCTGATCGACGCCCTGTCGGCTGCCGGCCATTCCGCCGTCGAGGCCGGCAGCTTCGTGTCGCCCAAGTGGGTACCGCAGATGGCCAACACCGACGAGGTGATGGCCCGCATCAAACGCAAATCGGGCGTCAGCTATCCCGTCCTGGTGCCCAACAAGCAGGGCATGAACGGGGCGATCGAGGCCAAGTGCGCGGAAATCGCCATCTTCACGGCGGCGTCGGAGGCCTTCTGCCGCAAGAACACCAATTGCTCGATCGACGAGAGCTTCGAGCGCTTTGCGCCGGTGATGGAGGCGGCGCAAAAGCACGGCATAAAGGTGCGCGGCTACGTTTCGACCGTGATCGCCTGTCCCTACGACGGCAAGATTGCGCCCGCGAAAGTCGCCGAGGTCTCGGAGCGGCTGTTCAAGATGGGCTGCTACGAGATCTCGCTCGGCGACACGATCGGCGTCGGCACGCCCGGCGACTGCGTCGCCTTGGTCGACGCCGTCGCCGCGAAGATGCCGCGTGAAAAGATCGCGGCGCATTTCCACGACACCTACGGCCAGTCGCTGGCCAACATCACGGCCGTCATGGAGCGCGGCATCGCCGTGTTCGACACCGCCGTGGCCGGCCTCGGCGGCTGCCCCTATGCCAAGGGCGCCTCGGGCAATGTCGGCACCGAGGACGTGCTCTACCTGATGAACGGTCTCGGCATCGCCCACGGCGTCGATCTCGATGCCATCGCCAAGGCTGGCCGCGAGATCTGCCTGGCGTTGGGCCGCGAGCCGGCGTCGAAAGTGGCGCAGGCGCTCAAGGCGAAAGCGGCTTAGGCCCGCCTCACTTGGTGGCCTTGTCGAAGGCCAGGCCGAATCCCAGGAGCGGCACGTCGATCGTGATCGCGCGCTTGTTGGCGTCGAAGACGATGACCTTGAGCGTCGTGCCCGTGCGCATGGCCGCCAGCATCGGGTCCTTCAGCGGAATGCTGAGCAGGCAGCCGGCGGTGGTGCAGGTCTGCACCGGAAAGCGCTCCTCCTTGCCGGCGTCGACCTTGAGCTGGATCGGTTCGGCGAGGTTGATGCCGAGGGGAAGCTGCAGGCCGAGCATCGGTGTCTTGTCCGGGCCAAGCCGTGCGGCAAGCTGGATGACGAGCTGCTTGTTCTCCTGGGCGACCAGCTGCTGGACGGCGCGGCACTCCAGTGTCTTGCCGTCGCCGGTGCATTCGACCCGCCACGCGGCCGGTGTGGCCTCCTGCGCCTGTGCCGGGAGGCCGAACGCGACCACTGTCGCAAGAATAAGAACGAGGCTCTTTAACGCCATTCCTGAAAAGGCTCCTGTCCCGGCCAGTAGGCGGCCATGCCCATAGATCAGGACTTCGGCCTGCCTGACAAGAGCATAGATGATCAGCGGCGCTCGACGATGCGCACCGTCACCGACGTCGAGCGGCCGGCCTCGTCGACGACGGCCACGCGCGCCTGGCCGGGGCCGTCGGGCACCCATTTGGCGCTGTCGAGCGGGCGGCCATCGACCAGCCAGCGCAGGCGGCCCTCGCCGCCCAGGGCGCTGAGCGGCACGGCCTCGCGGGCGCCCAGTTCGATGCGGGCATCGGCCGGCGGATAGGCGATGCGCGGCCCGCCGCGGTTCTCGCCCAGGCTTTCGGCGTGGCCTTCGACCGCCGGCGCGAGCGTGCGCATGCGCGGTGGCAGCTCGCGGTGGGAGGCCACGCGCAGCACGTCGGGCGGCGGCGGGATGGCGCGGTTGTCCTCGGCGGGCAGGCGGCTGAAAGCTTTCAGGGCGATCGGCAGCGCCGCGAGGCGGCCGAGCTGGCCGGGGCGGGGCGTGCCGTCGGCGTGGCCGACCCAGACGACGACCGTCCAGTTGGTGCTGTAGGTCGCGGCCCAGGCGTCGCGGAAGCCGGCCGAAGTGCCGGTCTTGTAGGCGATGCGCCGGTCGCGCAATGCCACCGGCAGCGAGGCGAAGCCTTCGGGCAGCGGCGCGTCGGCCAGCACCTCGGCGACATACCAGGCGGCAGTCGGGCCGATCAGCCGGATCGGCGCTGGGGCCGGTCGGTCGCGACGCACGATGGGCGGGGCGAAGTTGCCGCCGTTGGCGAGGCCGGCGTAGAGGCCGGCCATTTCCAGCGGCGAGATGGTGGCGCTGCCGAGTGCGATGCCCAGCGAATTGCCTGAATCGCCCGGCGGCAGGCCCGGCGCGACGCCCGCCGTGCGCAAGGTCGAGAGGAAGCGCTGCGGGCCCACCTTTTCCATGGCCAGCACGGCCGGCACGTTCAGCGATTGCTGCAGCGCGCGGCGCACGGTGACGGCGCCCTGGTGGTCACGATCGAAGTTGCGTGGCAGCCAGTCGCGGAAGCGCACCGGCACATCCTCGACCAGCGTATCGGGATGTAGCGTGCGATCGTCGAAGGCCATGGCATAGATCAGCGGTTTCAGCGCCGAGCCCGGCGAACGATGGGCGCGCACCAGATCGACCTGGCCGGTGCGGCCGAAGAAATCGGAGCCGCCCAGCCAGGCCACGACGCCGCCGGTGCGGTTGTCGAGCACGACCATGGCGATTTCGGCCCGGTCGGTGAAGCGGCCACGCTCCTCGGTGGCGAGTTGGGCGAGGGCGGCCTGCAGTTCGTAACGCAGCGTCGTCGGAACGGCGGTGCCCGGCGACTGGCCGGCGAGCCAGGCCGCGAGATGCGGCGCCTGCATCGGCAGCGCAAGCCGGCGGTCGGGCGCGGGGCGGCTGATCGCCCTGTCGTAGGAGGCCTGGTCGACGATGCCGTGCTCCAGGCCGCGCACCAGCACGCGGTCGCGCGCGGTCTGCGCCCGCTGGGTGGCGCGATCGGGACGGCGGCGTTCCGGCGATTGCGG
>JAUXRT010000283.1 GCA_030681635.1 Reyranella sp. | reverse complement strand
CCGCGCGTGCTGCGCACGCAGGGCCGCGATGTCGAGATCCCGCGTGCAGCGCCAGGCGTTGCCATGGCCCATTATCTCGACTGGTGCGCCAAGCCGATGGGTGCCGCGGACTTTCTTTGCATCGCCGAGAATTTCCATACGGTCATCATGGCCGATATTCCCAGGATGGGCCCCGACAGCCAGGACAAGGCGGCCCGGTTCGTCACCATGATCGACGAATTCTACGAGAAGAAAGTGAAGTTCATCTGCTCGGCGGCCACGGCGCCAGGCGGGCTCTACGTCGATGGCGACGGCGCCTTCGAATTCCAGCGCACGGTCTCGCGGCTGATGGAAATGCAGAGCCCGGAATATCTGGCGCTCGACCATATGGCCTGAGCAACTCCGGCCAAAGCCTCTCTGGGTTGTGCCCTCTCTGGATTGTGATTGTGGTTCATAGCGGCTGCAGCCTAGGCTCGCCGGGGCATTTTCCTGGGAGGCAGAATCATGGACGGCGACCGGATGATTTCAATCAACGAGCGCGGGCTGTCGCGACGCACCGCGATGGCGGCGACCGGCACGGTGTTGGGCGGCAGCTTCGCATTGTCGGTCCAGCCGGTGTCGGCGCAGACCATGATCACCACACCGACGGACAGCCTCACGGCCGGCGCGGTCAAGGTCAAGACCAAGGACGGCAAGGAGATGGACGCCTATCGCGCCATGCCGGCGTCGGGCACCGGGTTCGGCACGATCCTCGTCGTGCAGGAAATCTTCGGCGTGCACGCCCACATCGCCGACATGTGCCGCCGCTTCGCCAAGGCGGGCTACTACGCCATCGCGCCGGAACTCTATTTCCGCCAGGGCGATGCCAAGAGCTACACCGAAATTCCCAAGCTGATCGCCGAGGTCGTGGCCAAGGTGCCGGACGAGCAGGTCATGGGCGATCTCGACGCCAGCGTCGCTTTCGCCAAGGGCGAGGGCAAGGCCGACACTGCCAAGCTCGGCATCACCGGCTTCTGCTGGGGCGGGCGCATCACCTGGCTCTACGACGCCTACAATCCGGCCGTGAAGGCGGGCGTGGCCTGGTATGGCCGCGTCGTCGGCGATGCGACGCCGCTCACACCCAAGCATCCGATCGACATCGCCAACAACCTCAATGGTCCAGTGCTGGGTCTCTACGGCGGTGCCGACACCGGCATCCCGAACGACACCGTCGACAAGATGCGGGCCGCCCTCAAGGACGGCAGCGCGGCGGCGAAGAAGTCGGAAATCGTGACCTATCCCGACACGCCGCACGCCTTCAACGCCGACTACCGTCCCAGCTACCGCAAGGACCAGGCGGACGACGGCTGGAAGAGGGCGATCGCCTGGTTCAAGGCCAACGGCGTGACCTGACCAATCGATGGTCGACACCATCGGCTTGAAGACCCGGTCGGGCCTGACATTCACCACGGATGTCGCGGGCCCGACCGATGGACCGCTTGTGCTGCTGCTGCACGGGTTTCCCGAATCGAGGCACAGTTGGCGCGCCGCACTTCCCGTTCTGGCCGGTGCGGGCTATCGCGCCGTGGCGCCGGACCAGCGCGGCTATTCGCCTGGTGCGCGGCCCGATCCCGCCGACCTGTCGAACTATGTTTTTGAGAAACTGGTGGACGATGCGATCGAGATCGCCGCGGCCGCCGGCCACGACGGCAAGCGTTTCCACCTCGTCGGTCATGACTGGGGCGGACAGGTCTCCTGGGGTGTGGCGGACAAGCATCCCGGACGCCTCGCCTCGCTCACCATCCTGTCGCGGCCGCATCCAAAATCGTTTCGCCGCGCGCTCCTGAACGAGACAGGCGACCAGAAGCATCGCTCGCGGCACCACCGGGCCTTTCTCGAGCCCGAGACCGGCGGGAAGCTGTTGGCGGACAATGCCAAGCGCCTGCGCGACGGTCTGTTCGGACAGGGTGTGCCCTCGGCGGCCCTCGAGGAGCATCTTTCCGTCCTCGGCAATCCGGCGGCATTGGAGGCGGCACTGGCCTGGTATCGCGCCAACAAGGGCCTGGCCGCCGACATCGGCACCATCCGGGTCCCGACCCTCTACATCTGGGGGGACGCCGACGCGACCGTCGGACCCGATGCCGCGCACGGTACGCGCGAGTTCGTGAGCGCGGCCTTTGGTATGGAAGTGCTGCCCGGCGTCGGTCATTTCGTCATGGACCAGGCGCCCGCCAAGGCCACGGAATTGTTGCTGGGACACCTCGCGAAACATCCCGTTTGACGGCTTCTTGCCGGTCGCGGCGAATCGCGCTACCACGCGCCGCGTTCACGAACGGGAGTTTTTCGCATGGCTCGCAAGAAGATCGCGCTGATCGGCGCCGGACAAATTGGCGGCACCCTGGCGCTGCTCGCCGGCCAGAAGGAACTGGGCGACATCGTCCTGTTCGACGTTCCCGCCGCCGAGGGCGTTGCCAAGGGCAAGGCGCTCGACATCGCCCAGCTCAGCCCGG
>JAUXRT010000280.1 GCA_030681635.1 Reyranella sp. | reverse complement strand
CGCGCTCCCAGCAAGACACAAACCTGCTTCAGTCGACGGCGACGCCGACCTGTTCGGCCACGCGCCGCACTTCCTGGCTGAACATGCCATGCAGGCGCCGCACGCTCGACAGATCCTCGGCCTTGGCCGCGCGCTCGACCGCTTCGGCGATCTGGCGCAATGCCGCCGCCCCGATCATGCCCGATGCGCCTTTCAGTCGGTGCGCCACGCGGGCGATGATGGTGAGATCGTCGGTGCCGGTGATTTCGCGCTCGGCGTCGCGCGCGGTGTCGAGGAATTCGCGCTCGACCTCGGCCAGGGTGCAAGGATCGTCACCGAACAATTCGACGAGCTTGTCGCGGTCATAAGCCTGATTCATGGGGCGCTGCTCATTTCGTCTGCTCTCCCCCGGTCTCGCTGCGGGCATCCTTCAACCAGACGTCGAGGGTCGCCTTGAGCTGCTCGATGCCGATCGGCTTGGTGATGAAGCCATCCATGCCGACCGCCCGGCTCTTCAGTTCCTGCTCTTCCAGCGTGCTTGCGGTGACGGCCAGGATGGGTGTGCGGGCACGCTGGCCGGCTGCCTCGCCGTCGCGGATCCGCCGCGCCAGTTCGAAACCGTCCATGGTCGGCATCTGGAGATCGGCCAGCACGAGGTCGTAGCCACCCTGGCTCCACAGCGCGAGCGCTTCCTCGCCGCCGGCCGCCGAGTCGGTCGAGACGCCGGTCAGCTCCAGCTGGCGCGCCAGGATCTTGCGGTTGACCGAATTATCGTCGACCACCAACACGCGCCCTCTCAGCCGGCCCGGACTGCGCGAGACATCGGCGACGGCAGGCGCGGCCACGGCCGCCCGTCCCACCGTGCGGGCCACAGCGCGGATCAGGACGTCGCGCCGCCACGGTCGCGGCAGGCCTGAAACCGTTCCCTCCGCGACGGCAGGCCCGTCATGCAGGGAAATCCGCCGATCGTCGGCGACCACAATACCGAGGAACGACTCATCGGGTGCAACGACACGGACGGTCGCGCCGGCATCGCCAAGGTAACGGGCGATCGCGTGCGCCTCCTCGGGATCGGGCAGCGCAAGATCGAGCGACAGGCCGTTCAGCAGCGGCTCGGCGGCCGGTTGGGGGGTGGGCGGGGCCGCGGCGAGCCCGACGGAGACGATGAAGGTCGAGCCGACGCCGGCTTCGCTTTCGACCACGACGTCGCCCTGCATGGCCTCAGCCAGACGGCGCACGATGGAGAGACCGAGACCGGTGCCGCCGAAGCGGCGCGTGGTCGAACTGTCGGCCTGCACGAAGGGCTGGAACAGGCGCTCGCGCTGCTCGGCGGTGAGGCCGATGCCGGTATCGGCGACCCGAATGGCGAGCCGGACCTCCCCGTCCGGCACCTCGCCGTCAGGCGCCTCGCCGCCGCGGTCGGGCAGACGCTCCAGCGTGAGCCGGACCGTGCCCGCTTCGGTGAACTTGATGGCATTGCCCAACAGATTGAACAGGATCTGCTGCAGGCGCAGCGGATCGCCGATCACCCGGTCGGGCACGCCGGGGGCGACATAGGCCGCCAGCTTCAGCCCCTTGGCCGCGGCCTGCGGCGCCAGCGTCTCGGCCGCACCCTCGATCAGCTCCACGGTCGAGAGTTCCAGGGTCTCGAGGTCGAGGCGGCCGGCCTCGATCTTCGAGAAATCGAGGATGTCGTCGATGATGCGCAGCAGCGAGGACGCCGAGTAGCGCACCGTGCCCAGCGACTCGCGCTGCTCGAGCGATAGCTGCGTGCGTTCGAGGACGTCGATCATGCCGAGCACGCCGTTCATCGGCGTCCGGATCTCGTGGCTGACGGTGGCGAGGAAGGTCGACTTGGCCTGGTTGGCGTCCTCGGCCTCGCGCTGCGCCGCCAAAGCGGCGTCGCGCGCCAGGCGCGCCTCGTCGTAGGCGACCTGCAGGCGCCGCGCGAGATCCTCCTTCTGGAAGGCGAGCGCGATGTTGTCGTACTGCCAGCGATGGACGTCGCGGACATAGGCCATCAAATGGCCGACATAGGCGCCGCCCGCGATGCCGACCAATTGGAAGAAGGGATCGACCGAGGTCAGCAGCACGAGCAGGAGCGGCGCGGTGGTGGCGACCGCGAAGGCATAGAAGGTCGGCGGATGCGCCGAGCGAATCGGCACCGCCGTGGTGATCGTGGCGAGCAGCACCAGGCCGAGCAGCATGCGCTGCAGTTCGAAGTCCTTGGAGGCGAGCATGAAGCCCGCCACGCCCCAGCAGGCGCCGGCCAGGAAGGAAAGACCGGCGAACCACCAGCCCCAGCGGATCACATCCTGGTCGGCGGGCCGCGCGCGGGTGAAATTGCGCCGCAGCACGTCGAAGCCGAAGGTGACGGCGAGATGGGCCACGAAGGGGCCGCCGAGTTCGAGCAGGTCGATCTGGCGCCAGTAGATCGCCGCGATCACCGGCCACAGCACGAACGAGAAATAGCGCGACTGGGCCGAGCCATCGAACAGGCGCCGGATGAGCTCGGCGCGGACGAAGGCCTCCTGCCGGGCCGAACCGACCTCGTCCACCTCTGCGGTGGCGGGATCAGCCGCGGCGACCGACATCGTCCCTCATCCGCGCCGGCACTCGTTGCCCGGTCCCGAAGAGCAATCGCCCGGCTGTCCACGGGCGGTCGCCGCAAGGCCGCATGTCCCCAAGACGTCCGCCTGAGGCGGACCTGCGGCCGGGATCGGTTCCGGTTCGTGGGAAGGAGGATGGAAACAACATGTGGTTAGCCTGTGGCCATCAGACCCAATTACTGTATCAAAGATGTCAAGATAGAGCTATAATTCATTGGAAATAAATGGTATTTTCTCTGTATTAGAAGTCATCCATTTTTGGAATATTGATTATGCAGCAACCCTCCATCCTTCTGGTCGAGGACGACGCATTTCAGCGCAAGGCGGCCGAGACCTATCTCGTCAATCACGACCTGCGCGTCATCGCCGTCGAGAATGGCGCCCAGATGCGCCGTCAGATTTCCCGCGCCATGCCTGACCTGGTCCTGCTCGATGTCCAGCTTCCCGGCCAGGAAGACGGCTTTGCGCTCGCCCGCTGGCTGCGCGAGAGCAACACAAGGGTCGGCATCATCATGCTGACCGCCGCCGGAGATGCCGTCGACAAGGTGCTGGGTCTGGAGAGCGGCGCCGACGACTATGTCGCCAAGCCTTACGAGCCGCGTGAGCTGCTGGCCCGCTGCAAGAGCGTGCTGCGGCGCTCGGTCAACAAATCGACGCCCTCGCGCCTCGAGCGCGTCCGCATGGGCGACTTCACCCTCGACCTGCCCCGCCGCCTGCTGCTCGACCAGGCCGGCAAGGACGTGGCGTTGACCTCAGGCGAGTTCGATGTCCTGAAAATCTTCGCCGAGAACCCGAACCGGCCGCTCAGCCGCGATTGGCTGCTGGAGACCACCAGTCACAGGAGCCGCGACCCGTTCGACCGCGCCATCGACCTCCGCATTACCCGCATCCGGCGCAAGATCGAGCCCACGCCGGAAAAGCCGACGGTCATTCGCACCGTGCGCGGCATCGGCTATATGTTCGTGCCGCCCACCGAATAGGGTAAAAGGGCCGCGCTGGAACCATCGAGGTCGGTGGGGGCCCGTAGTTCAGTGGTTAGAACGAGCCGCTCATAACGGTTATGTCGCAGGTTCGAATCCTGCCGGGCCTACCAACCACGCGTTGCCGCGACCGTATTCAGCGGGCGGGCGTCTCCGGGCCAAAGCCCTGCAGCGTCCAGACCAAGGGCGTGGTGCCGACCCGGATGCCGCCGCTGCGCGGTCGGTCGATGTCGACGATCAGGGCGATGGCGATCGTCCAGATGAACAGGAACAGGATCGACATCACGATCTGGCGGCCGCCCACGATCCCGAAGCCATAGCCGATGGCGCCCATCGTCAACATCGACACCAGGATCAGCAGGCGGATGACGTAGGTCGGCACGTTGGCGGAGAAATTACGCCGGTTGGTCAGCGACAGATCGATTGTCTCGTTGAGCGAAGCGACCAGCAGGGCGGTGATCGGCGTCGGCGCCCGCTCTGCCGCCTGCTGGGCGGCCCGCCACATGTCGTTCTGGAGCGCGGCCGTCCTGGCGTACATGCGGTCGACTTCCTCCGGCGTCTCGCCGCCATTTACGGTGTCGATGCGCAGCCTGGTGTAGTCGCGCAGGGTACGCTGGATCACCTGGCCTTCGGGGCCGCCGACGAGGCCGGCGCGCAGCCATGTGGTGCCGATCGAATTGGCCTCGTTGAGCACCGAATCGCGCCGTGCTTCGTAGCGGCCGGACGCCATGGACAATGAGATCCCCAGCAGGAAGGCGAGCAGGCCGACCATGCCGGCCGTCGCGAAGTTCAGGGAGGACTTCTCCGCTTCCAGGGGTTCGCGCCGCCGGCGGACGAAGCGGCCAAGGCGGTAGCCGATTTCCTGCGCCGTCAGAAGCACGGCCAGCAGGACCCACATGCCAAGGGTGAGATCCCCGCCGATGAGATCGCGCAGGAAATCGAAGACCTTGTCGACAGGACCGAAATTCATGACGTGCGGGACCCTATGACGATGGGGGCGTGCCGTCGACGTGATTCGACGGTACCGTCAGGCCCGACGCCCCCCGTGAAAGGTCAAGATGCCCGCCTCCTATGTGACCCATCGCAAGCAGCTTGAATTGATCCTGCGGGCCTGGGACATGCCCGAAGCGACCGCCGTCAGCACGGCGGAGATCATGAGCTGGGCCGACCTGCACGGCATCGACACGCATGGGATCTCGATGATCCCGACCTATGACGAACGCCGGCGCGCCGGGAAGATCGACATGCGCGCCCGGCCCACCGTGTCGCGCGAAACCCCTGTTTCCGCGCTGGTCGACGGCGGCGGCGGTCTTGGCCATGCCAACGCGCGGCGCGCCATGGAACTCGCCATCGACAAGGCGAGGACCGTCGGCATCGGCGTGGCGGTCGTGCGCAATTCCGCGCATTTCGGTGCCTGCGGATTCTACGCCCTGATGGCGGTCGAAGCCGGCCTGATCGGCATGGTCACCACCTCGGCCAGCGGCATCCAGGTCTCGCCCACCTTCGGCGCCCAGGCCCGCCTCGGCACCGATCCCATCGCCTTCGCCGCGCCCGGCCTTCCCGGAGAGCCCTTCCTGCTCGACATGGCCACCACGACGGTAGCTGCCGGCAAGATCCGCAACAAGGCCAACGAGAATTTGCCGACGCCGGTCGGCTGGCTCGTCAAAGCCGACGGCTCGCCCAGCACCGACCCGCGCGAGGTAGCCAAGGGCGGCTTCATGACGCCGCTGGGCGGCACGCCGGAGGGCAGCAGCCACAAGGGCTACGGCCTGTCGGGCATGGTCAACATCCTCTCCTCCGCCCTCGCCGGCGCCACCCTGGTGACCGACCCGCTGCACACGAAGAAACCCGGCACCATGGACATCGGCCATTTCCTCCTGGCCCTCGACCCTGGCCTGTTCCGCGATGCCGCCGATTTCCGGGCCGATGTCGCGGCCTTCTGCCAGACGCTGCGGGCGACCACGCCCGCCGACCCTGCCCGGCCCGTCCTCGTCGCCGGCGATCCCGAACGCCGCACCGCCGCCCGGCGCCGCCAGGAAGGTATCCCCGTCGGCCCCGGCCTGCTGGCCAAGGTCCGGGACGTCGCGGCCGCCTCCGGCGCGGCCTGGATCATGGACAGCTGAGGCACGATTTTCCGGACACCATATGTCTGGATTCTGTCTGTCTGGAAATTCGCAACTCGCCGGCCCGCCTCAACGGGACGATTCTTTTCGACTCAAGGCCGATCGGCGGACCTGTCTGGAAATTCGACGCCCTGTCATCCTGAGTGCCCCCGTCATCCTGAGTGACAGGGCGGCCCATGCGGAAGATGCATGGTCATGGCGACGATATCAGAAATATAGCCTAAAACCTGCTGACCTTGCAACTCCAAATAAGGAAAAAGAAAAGGGCCGCGCCAATGGCGCGGCCCTCTCTTTCGGTCGGGACCTGGACTTACTTGGTGATGTCCACGTCCTTGGTTTCCCTGAGGAAGATCGTCCCGATGACCAGCGTCATGGCGGCGATGCCGATCGGGTACCAGAGGCCGTAGTAGATGTCGCCCGACCAGGCCACCAGCGCCGTGGCAAGGAGTGGCAGCATGCCGCCGAACCAGCCGTTGCCGATGTGATACGGCAGCGACATCGAGGTGTAGCGGATGTTGGTCGGGAACATCTCGACCAGGAAGGCCGCGATCGGTCCATAGACCATGGTCACGTAGACGATCATGATCACCAGGATCACCTCGGCCATGAACCAGTTCACCTTGGCCTTGTCGGCCGTCGCCGAATAGCCGGCCGCCTTGAGCGCAGCGGCGAGCTTGGGCAGGCCTTCCTTGGGATCGAAGCCCGTGAGCTTCGTTCCGCCGATGTCGACCACGACCGTCGCCGAGCCCGGGGGTGCGTTCACCGAGGTGAACGACAGGCCGGACTTGGTCAGCGCATCCTTGGCACGGTCGCATTCCGTGAACTTCGACCACGGGCCCACGAAGATGTGGAAGTTGCACTGCGTCGGGTCGGCCGTAACCGTGATCTTGGTCTTGGCCTGGAACGCCTCGAGGTCGGGGTTGACGTAGTGGGTCAGCGCCCCGAACAGCGGGAAGTAGGTGAGGATCGCGATCAGGCAGCCCGCCATGATGATCTTCAGGCGGCCGATACGGTCGCTCAGCCAGCCGAAGAAGATGAACAACGGCGTGCCGACGAGCAGCGAGATTCCGATCAGCGTATAGGCCGACAGGAAGTCGAGCTTGAGCGTGATGGTGAGGAAGAACAGGGCGTAGAACTGCCCCGTGTACCACACCACGCCTTGGCCGGCGGTCGCGCCCAGCAGGGCCAGCAGCACCAGCCGGTTGTTGGGATAGCGCAGGAAGCTGTCGGTCAACGGCGACTTGGAAGCCTTGCCCTCCGACTTCATCTGGGTGAACAGCGGCGACTCGTTCAGCTTGAGCCGGATGTAGACCGAGAAGATCAGCAGGATCAGCGAGAGCAGGAACGGAACGCGCCAGCCCCACTCGGCGAATGCCTTGGCATCCATCTGCGTGCGGCAGATCGCGATGACGGCGAGCGACATGAAGAAGCCGAGCGTCGCCGTAGTCTGGATCCAGGCTGTCGCATAGCCACGCTTGCCGCGTGGTGCATGCTCGGCCACGTAGGTGGCCGCACCGCCGTACTCGCCGCCCAGGGCCAGGCCCTGGACGAGGCGCAGTCCGACCATGAGCACCGGCGCCAGCCAGCCGACCGCCGAGAAGGTCGGCAGCAGGCCGACGGCGAAGGTCGAGGCGCCCATGAACAGGATGGTGACGAGGAAGGTGTATTTGCGGCCGACCATGTCGCCCAGGCGGCCGAACACCAGTGCGCCGAAGGGACGGACGAGGAAGCCCGCGGCGTAGGCCGCGAAGGCCGACAGCAGCGCTGCGGTCTCGTTGCCCGGCGGGAAGAACAGCGCCGCGAAGAACGGCGCCAGCGTGGCGTAGAGATAGAAGTCGTACCACTCGAACACGGTACCGAGCGACGAGGCAAAGATGACCTTGCGCTCTTCTTCCTTCGTGACGACGCGACCGTCGCCCAGCGTTGTACTGGCTACACTCATTTTGCGCTTACTCCCCATGGAAACGCGTTGACGCACATTTGGCGCTATTAGTTGTGCAACGTTTAGGTGGAGCACTGCGCAGTGCGCAATTGGACCAAGGTCAATCGACCAAAGTCATACAATCACGATGCGGATTTTCAGCCGGGATGCGGAGCGGGCGCTCGCGCGAACAGGTCTAGCGCGGATCGCCGATGGCGAAACCGATGACACACATCGCCAGCACCATGCACGCGGCCAGACGCGCGTGGCTGAAATAGACGTCGGCCAAGGCACCGCCGATCATGGTCTGCAAACGCTCGCGCGGCAGCGCCGGCGCATCCTCGATCATCAGCCAGACTTCCGTGTGCCGATAGTTGCGCGTGCGCGCCGTAAAGCCCTTCCAGAACAGCACCACAGCCGCGATCAACACGAAGACCGCCCCCGTGCGGACGGCGATCCACGGCTCGGACGAGAATCCCACCATGGCGGTGGCGATCGCCATCAAGGCGAAACCGCAACCGCGCCGCACCGACAATTCGGCGTAGCGCCTGACGTCGTCGTAGGTCATGGCACGACCTTAGCGCGCGGGCCGCTTTCGACCAATGTCGCGTTGCCGCACGGGAGTATTCCCTCTAGCCTTGCAAGAAAATTACATGGCGTTTTGGGGGAAATCGTACATGAACCGCTTCACGATTCTGGCGCTTGCGGGACTGGCCCTCGCCGCCTGCGGCAAGTCGTCGGGCAGCCAGGACCAGCTCGCCTATGAGGCCTGCCTCGGCTCCGCCAAGAAAGACGCCAAGGTCGGCAGCGCCGCGTTCGGGACCCTCGCGCAATCCAAGATCACCGGCTCGACCGGCGAAGAGGAGATGCGCGTCAACATCCCCTACGAACTCGACGGCAAGAAGCTGGTCTATCAGTGCATCGCCCAGAAACAGCCCGACGGCACTTTCAAGGCCATCTTCTAGCGGCGGCGCCTCAGCCCAATATGTGACGTAGCGCCGGCAGGGCGAGCAGGACCACGCCACCGAGCCAGATCGCCATGGCGGCATTGCCGCCCCGCGCGCCATCGACTAGGCGCTCGTAGAGCGCCGCCGGGATACCCGCCGCCAGAAGCGTGGCGGAAGCGACCAGCAGCGAACTGAAGAACAGCACCCAGCCGACCGAGCGGGGAAAAATCTCCGGCATCAGCACGGCCGCGATCGGCATGGCGATGGCCAGGAAGGGCGAGAACAGGCCGTTCAGGACGCTGATGCCGACCACGGGGAAGAACAGGAAATTACGGTCCATGGCGTTCAGCCCGCCACCGGGGCGCGGGGCATCAGCCCTAGCTGGTACAGCACCATGAACAGCACGACGCGCAGGGCCGCGACCCAGAAGGCCGCCACCGGCGCGGTCAGGATGGGCGGTATCGCCGAGGGCGTGACGTAGGCCACCGGCCGGTAGATCCATTCCGTCAGCCAGCGGAAGGAGCGATAGATGTAGTTCCGGCTGTCCGGCGGCAGGAAGAAGCTCAGGAAAAAGCGCCCGAACAGGCAGTAGAAGACCAGCGACAGGAAATAGTTGGGGATGTGGAAATACCAGTAGCTCCACCAGATGTCCTGCACGCGACCGTCTCCTCCCCGTCCACTCTAGCGCAGTGTGCAAACAAAAGCAGGACCCCGCGAGGGGTCCTGCTCCTGATCGATAAGGCTCTGCCCGACTAGTTGTGGGCTGCCACGGCACCGCCGGGCGTGCGGATCGAATCCACGAAGTTCTGCATCTCTTTCGAAGGTGCAGGTGTCATGAGGCTGACCACGTAGGTCACGATGAACGCGACCGGCAGTCCGAACACGGCCGAAGAGATGTTGCGGATACCGAACCAGAGATCGGTTCCGAACATCGACTTGAACTCGGCCGGCCAGTAGCGGGTCATCACCAGGTAGAAGAGACAGACCAAGAAGCCGCTGACCATGCCGCTGATTGCGCCGATCTTGGTCGTGCGCTTCCACCAGATGCCGAGCACCAACGGGGCGAACAGGCCGGCCGCAGCCAGCGAGAACGCCCATGCCACCATCTGGATGATGCCGGAGGGACGCGTGCCGGCA